>CAXUFI010000336.1:0-3083 GCA_964250245.1 uncultured bacterium | reverse complement strand
ATCTACCGGGCGATCTCCGCTCCCACCGCGCTCGTCGGCGGACTGCTCTCCCTCGGGCTGGCCGCCGCCATGCTGGTCTGGCAGGCCCGCGACGACGAGCACAACGTGGACGCGCGCCTTTTCTTCCAGGCCTGGTGCTGCGTGCTGCTGGCCACGCTGGCGGCGAACATGCTCTTTATCTGGCGCGGCGCGGCGGACGGAGCGGCCGGCGTCGACGACGACCAGCGGGAATTGACGGCGATCCGGCGAGCCGTCGGCGCGTACCCGCTCGTGCCGGCCGTGCGCGCCATCCTCGCGCGGCTCACGAACGACGGCGCGTGGCTGCGCATGGTGCCGCCGCTGCACGGATTGCCGCGCGAAGACGAAGCGGAGCTCGCCGCGGGCCTCGACGCCATCCCGGCGTTCGCCGCGGTTCGCGAGGCATACGCGTGCGCGTAACCGTCGTCGGCGCGGGGGCGATCGGCGGACTCGCGGGGGCGTACATGACGCGCGCGGGCGCGGACGTAACGCTCGTGGATCGCTGGCAAGAACACGTCGACGCGCTCAATGCTCGCGGTTTGTTCGTCGACGGCATCCGCGGCGAAATGCGCGTGCCCGTCCGCGCGACGACGCCCGAACGTCTGACGGGCCCGCTCGAAGCGGTCCTCGTCGCGACGAAGTCGCAGCACACGGCCGGCGCCGTGCAGCAACTCGTGCCGCTCTTCGGTCCCGAGACGTTCGTCGTCTCGTTTCAGAACGGATTCAACGAGCCGCTCATCGCCGAGATCCTCACGGCGGCGGGGCTCGGCGGCTTGGAACGCGTCGTCGGTTCCATTCCGAATTACGGCGGCGCGCTCGTCGACCCCGGCCACATCGAACACGTGCACGAGGGGCCGATCCAGCTCGGCGAGATGGACGGAACGGCGAGCCCGCGCGTGCAAACGCTGGCGGCGATGCTCGGCGCACTAACGAACGTGCAGCTCTCGAACAACGTTTGGGGCCAGATCTGGGCGAAGGAAGTCTATTCGGCGCAGGTCGTGTTCTCGGCGCTCGTCGACGCGCCGATCGGCCAATCGCTCGGCAACGAACGCTACGCGCGGATCGCCGGAGCGATCGTGCGCGAAGCGCTCGGCGTCGCCGAAGCGAACGGCATCACGGTCGAAGCGTTCGACTTCTTCGACCCGGCGAATTACCGCCCACAAAACGCCGCCGAGACGCGAAAACTCATCGCGAACATCGAGCACGCGATCTGGCTGCTTAAAAAAGATCAGTCGCCGCAACATACGTTCCGCAAGCAAGGCTCGGGCATCTGGTGGGATATCGTCTACCGAAAGCGGCCCTCGGAAGTGCGCTCCTCGAACGGCAAGCTCGTCGAATACGGCCGGCGCGCCGGGGCCGACGTGCGGCTCAACGCGCGGCTCAACGACATGATTTACGAGATCGAAGAGGGCCGGCGCCGGCTCGGGTTTCACAATTACGACGAACTCGAGGCCTACGTCACGGCGCTCGGCAAGGCGTTACCGTGACGGCGCCGGCGTCGCGAACGGTCGGTATCGGCGTGCTCGGCGCGCATCGCTGGGCCGAAGTCGCGCATCTGCCCGGCTACGCCGCTTGCGAACGCGCGCACCTCGCCGCCATCTGCGACCTCGACCTCGGGCGCGCGCGAGCGATGGCCGAACGCTTCGGCATCCCGCACGTCTATGCCGATCACCGCGAACTGCTGGCCGATCCGGCCGTCGAACTGGTCGACGTCTGCACGCCCACGCACACGCACCTGCAACTCAGCTCCGATGCCATCGCCGCGGGCAAACACGTCCTCCGCGAGACGCCGCTGGCCGACGCCGCCGGCGATGCGTTCGCGGCGGCCGCCGCCGCCCAGCGCGCGGGCGTGCGCACCAAGCTCGGCTTCACGTTCCGCTATTCGCCCGCGATGCGCCGCCTGCGCGCTTGGATCGCGGACGGCACGCTCGGCGAGATCTTTCACATTCACGGCTTCGAACAAAATTCGCAATTCCTCGATCCCGACGTGCCGCTCCGTCAGATATCCCCGCACGCCTCGCGCGATACGCTGATCCCGTCATCGGTCGTGGGATACGGCTCGCATCTCGTCGATCTCATGCGCTGGTGCGGCGGCGAGTTCGCGGCCGTGTGCGCGAGCATGCACAACTTCATCCCCGAGCGGGTCGTGCGCGGCGAGCCGGGCCGCCAACGGATCGCGATCGACGACGGCACGGTCGCGGTCGTCGAATTCGCCTCGGGCGCGCAAGGTCTCTTGCAGACGTCGTTCGTCGCGGTCGGTAATTATCCGGGCGTCGAGCTGCGCGTCTACGGCTCGCGCGGCGCGGCGATCGCGCGCCTGATCGCCGAACGCGGCGTGGCGGAGACGCTCGCGTTCGCGACCGCCGGCGACGTCGACTTCCGGTACCTGCCGCCGGAGCCCGCGACCTTTCCCGCGGGCACGGACCTCGCCACGCCGTGGCCCGAACTCTACTATCGCAATCTCGTCCGGCACTTCGTCGACGAGATCGCGGACGGCACCGCGCCCGACTGCACGTTTTACGACGGCGCGAAGAGTCAGGAGATCGTCGACGCGCTCGTGCGTTCGCACCGCGAGCGGCGCTGGGTGACGCTCGCGGAGCAGGCCGCGGCAGGCTCGTGAACGCCTTCGAAGAGCTCGTCGACGACGCGCTGGCGCTCCTCTGGGAGACGAACCCGGTCGGCGCTTCCTTCGCGGGCGAGACGTCGTACGACGCGCGTCTCCCCGATGCCGGAACCGGCGCCAGCTCGCGTGAAGCGCGCCGGCTCGCCGAGCTCGGCGAACGCTCGACGGCAACCGTCGTGCCCGACGCGTCCGGCGCGCGGCTCGACGCTCGCTTCGTGCGAACGCTCGTCGACCAAGGCCGGGCCGAACTCGCCGCGCGACCGCGCTTTCATAATCCGGCCTGGTACACCGGCGAGGCGGCCTTCGGGATCATCGCACTGCTGTTGCGGCCGGACGAGATGCAAGATGAGCGGGGACTCGCGGGCCGCCTCGATGCGCTGCCCGACTTCTTCGCCGCGGGGACCGCGCAACTCGCCGGCCGGCCCTTGCCCCGCGCGTGGGT
>CAXUFI010000335.1:0-3085 GCA_964250245.1 uncultured bacterium | reverse complement strand
AGCGTCGGCTGCGGCTTAGGCCCGAAGCCGGTCGACGGGGCGCGATACCACAGCTCGACCGCGGCGACGGGCGCACCCTGCGCGGGACGCACGATCGCCACGCCGCCGCGGCTGAGATGGGTGACGTCGACGCCGGTGCCGAGATTCGGCAGGTCGGCGGCCGCGAGCGCTACGTTACCGCGATAGCAGGTGACGATAAGAACGGCTCCGAGCGCTGCCGCTCGGAGCCGGGAGGCTGGTTTCATCGGCCCTCACCGGGCCGGTTACCGCTTATGCGGGCTCCGGCGAGATGTTCGGTGGTAAACGTTTCGGCTTCTCGCTGCGCTGCGGCGAGGGGTCGTGCGACGGCGGCGCGGCGTTCGGAAAGACCGGTTTGTCATCGGGCTTCCCCGTGTAGGGCAGATCGTTGATGATCGCTACGACTTCGTCCGTATCGACCGTCTCGTGTTCGAGTAGCGAGGCCACCATGCGTTCGACTTTCGCCCAATTATCCTTGAGCAGCTGCCGCGCATCGGAATAGCAGCTCTCGATGATCTGGCGCACTTCGGCATCGATCTTGCCCGCGATCTCCTCGGAATAGTTGCGATCCTCACCGAAGTCGCGGCCCAGAAACACTTGATGGTTTCCGCGGCCGTACTGAATGGGCCCGAGCGAATCGGACATGCCGTACTGCGTGACCATCCGGCGCGCGAGTTCGGTCGCCTTTTCGAAATCGTTGGACGCTCCGGTCGTAACGTCGCCGAACTTAATCTCTTCGGAGATTCGGCCCGAGAGCGCCATCGTGATCTGCGCGAGCAGCTCGTTCTTCGTCCGCGAGTGACGGTCTTCGTCGGGCAAGGACCACGTGATGCCGAGCGCCATGCCGCGCGGAATGATCGTCACCTTGTGAACGGGATCCGCCATCGGCAGCAGGCCGCCGACGATCGCATGACCGGACTCGTGATACGCGGTGTTCTCTTTCTCTTTCTGCGACATAACCAGGGATTTGCGCTCCGGACCGGCGACGACGCGATCGATCGCCTCCTCGCAATCGCTCATGTCGATGATCGATTTATTGCGCCGCGCGGCGAGCAGCGCGGCTTCGTTTAGGAGATTCTCGAGATCGGCGCCGGAGAACCCCGGCGTCCGCTTGGCCAGCGTGCCGAGCGAGATCTCTTTGGAGAGCGGTTTATTTTTAGCATGCACGCCGAGGATCGCTTCGCGGCCCTTGACGTCGGCCCGGTCGACGACGATCTGGCGATCGAAGCGGCCGGGACGCAGCAGCGCCGGGTCGAGCACGTCGGGCCGATTGGTCGCGGCGATCAGGATGACGCCGGTGTTCTGATCGAACCCGTCCATCTCGACGAGCAGCTGGTTGAGGGTCTGCTCGCGCTCGTCATGACCGCCGCCGAGCCCCGCGCCGCGCTGCCGGCCGACCGCGTCGATCTCGTCGATGAAGATGATGCAGGGCGCGCTCTTCTTCGCCTGCTCGAACAGGTCGCGGACGCGCGAGGCGCCGACGCCGACGAACATCTCGACGAAGTCCGAACCCGAGATCGAGAAGAACGGCACGCCGGCCTCGCCCGCGATCGCGCGAGCGAGCAGCGTCTTACCCGAACCGGGCGGGCCGAGCAGCAGGACGCCCTTGGGGATCCGCGCGCCGAGCGCCTGAAACTTCTTGGGGAATTTCAAGAACTCGACGACTTCGCCGAGCTCTTCTTTGGCCTCCTCGATCCCGGCCACGTCGTTGAACGTCACTTTCGGGCGGTTCTCGGATTGCAGCTTGGCGCGCGAACGGCCGAACGACATCGCTTGGCTGCCGCCGCTCTGCGCCTGGCGCAGAATGAAGAGCAGCAGCAGCGCCATCAGCGCGAACGGCACGAGTTGCAGGATCATGCCGAGCAGCGGCGTCGTTTGCGGGTTGTCGTAGGTCACGTCGGCGCCGTGCTTCTGAAGCTGCAGCGCGAGCGGATCGGGATCGCCGACCGTCGTCGTGAACTTAAGGTCGCCGCTGGAAACGACGGGGACGGGCCGTTTAAGCTCTCCGGCGACGTCGTGCCCGGAGATCATCACCTTGGCGACGTTGTTCTCGTTGACCGCGTCGACGAATTGGGAGTACGTCAGTTTCGTCGCCGGCGTCTGGTTGAGCACCAGCTTGTCGACGATGAAGATGACCGCGATAAAAATGAAAAGGACGATTACGATCGATCTGACGTGCTTGCCCAACGTGATTGCTTTCCTATTCCCTTCGGTGGCCGGACGTTCGTTCGGGGGAGGCCTCCGGAGCTGCGACTCCACCTTCTTGGACGACGCTATCGTGCAGTCTCGCAAGATAGGGAAGGTTCCGGTATTTTTCTTGGTAATCGAGGCCGTAACCTACGATGAAGGTATCGGGCGCAGTCAACCCGGTATAATCGACGCGGACCTCGACCCGGCGCCGGTACGGCTTATCGAGCAGTACGCAGGAGCGCAGACTCGCCGGCCGGCGATGCCCGAGCAGCTCTTGGAGGTACCGCAACGTCAGGCCGTTGTCGATGATGTCCTCCACGATGACGACGTTCTTCCCCTCGACACTCTCGCTCGTATCCTTGAGGAGCCGGACTTCCCCGCTCGAGCGGGTCGCATTGCCGTAGCTCGAGACCGCGATGAAGTCGATCCGGGCGTCGGTGGTCGCGGGGAGCGCCCGCGCGAGATCGGCGGTGAAGAACAACGCACCCTTCAACACACCGACGAGCACCACGGGTTCAGCGGGCAGGTCGCGCACGATCTCGGTCGCCAGCCGCCGCACCGCCGCCGCGATCGCCGCCGCATCGAATTCGATGGCGGCGACTTCGCTCGGCAGGCTCTCGGCGGCGTTCATTCGACGACCACTTCGACGCCCGGCCGTAAAAAATGGCGTCCCGGCGCGCCCCGCTCGATCCCCCGGGCGGCGGCGTCGAGCCGCTCGAAAGTGACGTCGCGCGCGTCGCCCGTCGCGGCGGCCAATTCCTCGCGGAGCCGCTCCCGGAGCCGCGCCCGCGGCACGGCCGCGCGCTCCTCGCGCAAGATCGTCGCGCAGCGGGCGACGGCTGCGTCGAGGCGCGGGAACGCGGCGCGCAGCCCGGGC
>CAXUFI010000334.1:0-3098 GCA_964250245.1 uncultured bacterium | reverse complement strand
GCGCTCGGCCGGGACACGCCGTGGCCCGACGTGCCGAGCCTCATCGGGCCCGCGTATGCCGAAACGTGGATCATGGTCGGCGTCGTGATGGCGTTCACCGTCGCGATCGGCGGCGTCCTGGGCGTGCTGCTCTTCAACTCGTCGGCCCGCGGACTCTTTCCGCATCCGCGCGCGAATTTCGTCATCGGCTGGATCGTTAATATGGGCCGGTCGCTGCCGTTTCTCGTGCTGATGGCCGCCGTTATCCCGCTGACGCATTTCATCACGGGGACGACCATCGGCATCCCGGCCGCCGTCGTGCCGATGGTGCTCGCGGGGACGCCGTTCTTCGCGCGGCTCGTCGAGAATGCGCTGCGGGATCTGCCGGACGACGTCTCGGCGGTCGGGCTCGTCTCGGGCGGCTCGGCCTTACAAGTCATCGCGTCCGCGCAGCTGAGCGAAGCGTTACCGAGCCTGGTCTCCGCCGTTACGCTCAACGTCATCTCGATGATCGAATATTCCGCGATCGCCGGCACGATCGGGGCCGGCGGCATCGGCTATCTGGCGGTCGTCTACGGTTACCAGCGCTTCGACAACAACATTATGATCGCGACCATCGTCGTGCTCGTGCTGACCATCCAAATCGTGCAATTCATCGGCGACCGCGCCGCGGCCGTGCACAAACGGCCGTAACACCGATTCCGAATCGGGGAGAACGAACGTGTCCTACGCTCAACCGCAATTCACCATCAAGCGGCGTAGCGCGCTGCCCTGGATCGCAGGCGCCACCCTCGCGCTCGTGCTCGTCGCGGCGGCCGCCGTCACGTACACGCAGCGCGCGCGGCAACACGTCGTGTTCGGCGACACGCTCAAAGTGCATTTCGAACCGGCGATGGCGGGCGAACAGAAGCTGATCGAATACGTCAACGACCACATCGCGCCCGACTACGGTATCAAACTCGAAGCCGTCGGGTTGCAAGACCCCGCGCAAGCCGACCGGGCCGTCGCCGAAGGCACCTATGCCGGCACGATCTACCAGCACCAGTGGTGGCTCAAGCAAGTCGTCGACGCGAACGGCTTTGCGCTGACGCCGACGCTGCCCGTCTTCCAATGGGGGTTCGGGCTCTACTCGGATCGTTATAAGAGCCTCCGGGACGTACCCGACGGCGCGACGATCCTCGTTCCGAGCGACGGCGCGAATCAAGCTCAGGCGCTCTGGCTGCTGCAGCGCATCGGCCTGATCGGCCTCAGTAAGAACGTCGAACCGCGCGTCGCGAAATTGCGCGACATCGCCGCCAATCCGCATCGCTATACGTTTGTGGAACTCGATCTGCTCTCGGAGCCGCGCGTCCTGGACTCCGTGGACGTGGCGATCGGCTACACGGCGCAATTCGACGCGGGCAAAGTGCCGCGCAGTAAGGGGATCTTATTCCCTCACGCGCCGCGGACGTTCGCCTCGCAACTCGTCATCGGCACGAAGTACCTGAGCGACCCGCACATCGAGAAACTCAAGCGGGCCTTCAGCGATCCGCGCGTTAAAACGTACTTGGAAACGACGAGCGACCCGCTCGTGCACGGCGTGTTGACGCCCGTGTCGGATAGCTGAATCATGAGCACCATCCACTTCAACGCGTTCGAGATGAATTGCGTCGGGCACCAGTCCCCCGGGATGTGGTCGCACCCGCGCGACCGTTCGTGGCAATACAAAGATCTCGAGTATTGGACCGATCTCGCGAAAATTCTCGAGCGCGGTTTCTTCGACGGCATCTTCATCGCCGACGTCGTCGGCTATTACGACGTGTACAAGGGCAGCAACTATCACGCGCTGCACCAGGCCGCGCAGATCCCCGTCAACGATCCGTTACAGCTGGCCGCGCCGATCGCCATGGTCACGCAGCACCTCGGGATCGGCATCACGGCCTCGACGACCTTCGAGCACCCGTACACGTTCGCGCGCCGGCTGTCGACGGCCGACCACCATACGAAAGGGCGCGTCGGCTGGAACATCGTGACGTCGTATCTGGAGAGCGGCGCGAAAAACATCAGCGAAGGCGGCCTGCGCAAGCACGTCAACCGGTACGAAGTTGCCGCCGAATACGTCGAGGTGTTGTATAAGCTCTTCGAAGGCAGCTGGGAAGCGGGCGCGGTGGTCCGCGATCGCGAGAACCGCGTCTTCACGCACCCGGAGCTCGTGCACGAGATCGGCCATCACGGCACGTACTTCGATGTGCCGGGCTACCATCTGTGCGAGCCGTCGCCGCAACGGACGCCCGTGCTCTACCAAGCCGGGGCGTCGGGGCCGGGGAAGGCGTTCGCCGCCCAGCACGCGGAATGCGTGTTCGTCGCCGCGCCGACGCAGGCCGTGTTGAAGCAGTACGTCGCGGACGTGCGCCGGCAGGCGGCCGAAGCCGGCCGAGATCCGCGCGCGCTCCTCATCTACAACCTGGTGACGGTCATCGTCGACGAGACCGATGAGCTCGCGCAGGCCAAGTTCGACGAATACCGGCGCTACACGTCGTACGACGGCTCGCTCGTTTTCATGTCGGGTTGGACCGGCATCGACTTCGGCCAATACGCGCCGGCCGATCTCGTCCGGCGAGTCGAAACCAACGCCATCATCTCCGCGATCGAACACCTCACGGCCGGCGCGAAGTCGTGGACGATCGAGGAGCTCGCCGCCTGGGGCGGCATCGGCGGGATGGGGCCGGTGTTCGTCGGGTCGCCCGCCACGGTCGCCGACATCTTGCAAACGTGGGTGGCCGAGACCGGCGTCGACGGTTTCAACCTCGCCTACGCGGTCGCGCACGAGACGTTCGAAGATATCGTGCACCACCTCGTTCCGGAACTGCAGCGGCGCGGGGTGTACCGCCGCGCGTACGTGCCGGGCACGTTACGCGAGCAATTATTCGGCCGCGGGCCGCTGCTCCCCGAAGATCATCCGGCCGCGCGATACCGCGACATCGAACGTATCAAACGCGAGCAGGGCTCGCCGTCACTCGTCTGAACGTCGCGCCCGGACGAACCTACGTCGGGGCGAGCGCGACGGCGGCCTGCGCGAACGTGCGCTGCTCGGCCGGCCGGGTCGCGCCGAGCGCGAGAACGGCGCGCCGGTATTGCGC
>CAXUFI010000333.1:0-3102 GCA_964250245.1 uncultured bacterium | reverse complement strand
GCGTAATACGCACCGGCCAAGAGCGCGTCGCAGCCGACGATCGTCGCCTGATCTTCCTTAACCGCCAGCACGAGCGCGAGCAACGCCGCGGCCCAGCCGAAGCGCCGGGCGTCGAGCGCCCACAACAGCCCGAGCGTCGCCGGGGGCGCGAACACGTTCTCATGAAAGTCCGCGAACGTCACGCCGGCGAGCGGCGGATAGAGCAGCGCGACGCGCGCGACGCCGAGCGCGACGTCGCCGGATACTCGCTTGCGGGCGATCGCGAAGAGCGGCGGCGCGACGAGCGCGCCCGCGACCGCCGAGACGGCCACGAGCGCGAGCGCCGAGTGTGCGGCGCTTACCAACGGTACGCAGACGTACAGAACGGGCGAGAAGTGAACCGCGAAATGACTGCCGCCTTCGGTCGTGTTGGCGAAGCCGTGCAGCGCGCTCGCGATCGTCTGCGTGAATAAGCCGAGGTCGGAACCCGAATGGTAGGTGGCGTAGCGGTCCCAGCCCAGGACGTAGTAGACGAGCGCGAAGCACGCCGTCGCGAGCCACATTCGGCGCTCGGGCGTCATTGCAGATGCGCGTACTTGAGCGCCGCGAACAGCGCTCCGGTCGCCATGAGCAGCGCCCCCGCGACGAGCCCCGCGCGCGAACCGATCGTGCTGCCGAAGAGACCGCCGAACGTGAGCCCGAGCGTCGTGGCGGTGACCGACGCGAGCGCGATCGCGGCGAGCGTGACGACGACGGGCACGCGAATGTACACGATTGAGAATCCGATGCCGAGCGAGTCCATACTAATCGAGAGCGACGCGACGGCGAGTCCGAAGCCGCGCGAAAGATCGAACTCTTCTCCACTCTTGCGAATCCCTTCGGAGAGCATGTAGGCGCCGACGCCGATCAAGGCGGCGAACCCCACGTACGCGGCAGCTTCTCCGATCGCGCGCCCCGCGAGCGCGCCGAGGCCGACGCCTAGTCCGTTCATCAGCACTTCGGCCGACGCGAACGCGGCGCCGATCCGGAGTTTCGCACCGCGCGTCGCCCCGCGAATGCCGACGCCGACGCAGACCGCGAACACGTCGAGCGCGAGGGAAAACGCGATCAACGCAACGTTGAAGGCGGCTGCGACCATCGCAGCCGCTAGTTAGGCGAAGCGGACGCGCGGCCCCCGCAGCAGGTGCCGGACGGCCGCCCGCAATTGCGCGAGCGTGAACGGCTTATCGAGAAAGGCATCGGCTCCCGCCGCGCGCGCGCGCTCGCCGATTTCCAACGAGCCGTGACCGCTGATCATCAGAATCGGGACGCGCGACGCCTGCTCGTCCTCGCGCACGCGCCGCACGAATTCGAGCCCCCTGATGCCGGGCAGCATGAAATGCGAAATGATCGCGTCGTAGGGCGGCTGTTCGGCGAGCAACTCCAGGGCCGATTCGGCATCGCCGACCGTCGTCACGTCGGCGAGCGGAGCGAGTACGGCGCGCAGCAGTGCGCACACGTCGGCGTCGTCGTCGGCAACGAGGACGCGTTTGGGGAGTTCGCCCGTTCCGGCAGAGCGCGGGTCCACCCGAGAGGCCTTCGCACCTAGTGACAAGTCGGCCTCGCGAATCACGGGGAAATCTCGGGCGAACGTTCGCCTCCCGTAAGTGGCTCAAACCGCCGCTCCGTAACGAGGCGCCGTAAGGGCCTCGTCGAACACGCAGCGCTCGATGGCGGTCATCGAGCACATCCTCGGCCCGAGTACCAACTTCCAGGCCCGTTTCTTTTTCCTCGCCAAGCGTTTCATCGCGGGCGAAACGATAGCCACGGCGCTGGCGGCGGTGCGCGAAGTAAACGCGTTCGGTTTAACGGCGACGCTCGATTTTCTCGGCGAAGACGTTACCGATCTGAACGAAGCCGAGCGAACGCGTACGACGTATCTCGCGATGCTCGCGGCGATCGAGCGCGCGAACGTACGAACCAACGTCTCGGTAAAACTGAGCGCGCTCGGACTGCTCGTCGACGAAGATGCGTGCGCGGCTCATCTCGAAGCCATCGTCACGGGCGCGCACGCGCTCGCCGATCCGTTCGTGCGCATCGATATGGAAGGCTCGCGCGTTACCGACGCGACGTTCCGCATCTTCGAGCGAACGTTCGCCGCGCACCCCAACGTCGGTCCCGTCGTGCAGGCGTATCTCAAACGCTCCCCCGCCGACGTCGATCGCGCGATCGCGCTCGGCGCGCGCGTCCGGTTATGCAAGGGCGCCTATGCGGAGCCCGAGACGATCGCTCTGCAAGATATGGCCTCGATCCGGCGCGCGTACCTTCGCTTGGCGGAGGCGCTCCTGTCGCGCGGGACGTACCCCGGCATCGCGACCCACGACGAGCGTCTGATCGAAGCCTGCAAAGCGTACGCGCTCGAGCGCGGCATCGCGAAGGATCGTTTCGAATTTCAACTGCTCTACGGCGTGCGGCCGGATCTGCAACGCGCGCTCGCGCGCGAAGGATACGCGGTGCGCGTCTATATCCCGTTCGGAACGCATTGGGCCGGGTACTTTTACCGCCGGATTACGGAACGCAAGGAGAACGCGCTCTTCGCGCTACGTTCGCTCGTCTCGCGCTAACGCGCGTCGCCCGCACCTAATCGTCGGCGATGCGCCGCACGGCGAGCATGCGGTCGCTCTCGACGAGGTGCGCGAGCACGGCCCGACCGCTCTCGATTTCACCGAATACCGAAAACGCGCGGTCGAGATGTAACTGCGGCGAGAGCGTGACGTAAAACTGCGTTCCGGCGGAATCGCGAATAGCGCGTTTCCCCTTGTAATCGAGCCCCATCGCGATAACGAACGAACGCTGTTCGATGGGATTCTCTTCGGCCGGTATCGTATAACCGGCATCGCCCTCGCCGTTGCCGTGCGGATCGCCCGTCTGCACGACGAAGTCCGGCACGATGCGGAACCACGGGTTGCCGTCGAAATAGCCGCGACTCGCCAGGGCTAGGAAGTTCGCGACCGTCGACGGCGCCCACTCCGGATAGAGCCGCACGACGACGTCGCCCTTCTTCATCCGGATGAGCGCCCGCGGGTGCGGACCCGGCAGCGGACCGTCCATCTGCGCCGCCGTTACCGGATGCAGCGCCGCGAC
>CAXUFI010000332.1:0-3103 GCA_964250245.1 uncultured bacterium | reverse complement strand
ACCAGCCGAGGCGTGCGGGATCGTGATGGAAGGTGAGGTTATCGAGCGGCGCGCCCGTGGTCGACGCGTTAACGGAGATCGCGAGCGAGGCGGAGTGTTTCGCGTTGTCGGTGACCGTAATCGTGCAAGTACCGACCGCTTTCGGCGTTACCGCTAGCGTATGATTGCTAACTGTTTCCGCCGCAACTCCCGAGCAACCGGTAGCGGCGTAGGGTGAGGTGCCGCCCGAGATCGTCGCGTTTTGGGCACTCGCATACTGACTGGCGAACGCGAGCGACGTCGGCGCCAACGTGACGACCGGAGCGGCGTCCGCCACGTTGACCGTAATGCTGCCGCCGAGTGCGGGCTTCGACGAATCGGAGACGGTCAGCAGGCAGCTGCCGCTCGCGAGCGGAGCGACCGAGATCGTGCTGCCGGAGAGCGACGCTTTGGCGACTCCGCTGCAACCCGTCAGGCTGTAGGGCGCCGTGCCGCCCGAGACGGTGACGGTCTGCGCGGCGGCCGTGGTCGAAGCGAAGGTTACCTGCGACGCGCTGGTCTTAAGCGGCGGTGACTTTCCGACTTGAATCTTGGCCATCATGCCGCCGTCCTCGTGTTCGAGGATGTGGCAATGGAATAGGAACGTCCCGATGACGAGCGGATCGGTAAAATCGAGCAGGACTTTAACCGAGCCCGGCCCCGACGACGTCGCTGCCGGAACGTTGACGTTGTCCATCACGAACTGCTGCGATTGCGTGGCGCCGTTGATCGCCTCGACGACGAAGTGAATCTGATGGATGTGAAAGGTGTGGACTTGCGTCGAGTTGTTGACGATGGTCCACTCTTCGGTCGTGCCGCTCTGGACGTAATACATCGGCGCCGCGGCGGGATCGTAGGCGACGCCGTTGATCGTATCCTGATCGCTGTAATAGATGGTGCGCGTGTTGGAGACCGCGGCGGCGCGAATCCCCGCGGCGGATACCGAGCGCGCGTGGAAGCGATAGAGGCGCGCGCCCGCCAGACGACGCTGGGCATGATGCAGACGCAGCAGATCGGTCGATGAGGCGTTGGGGTTGATCGTTGCGAGGACCGCCGCCGGCATCGGGTTCCCGGTCTGTCCGGAATCGACGCAATTGGTGCGCAGGGCGGCCGTACCCGCCGCCGGTCCCGTGATGATGAATTCGACGCGGCTGCCGGGTGGAACGACGTAGTGCGAGACGGTCATGGAAGAAGGCGTGTTGACGCCGCTCGAGAGCGGGACGCCGTCGAGAGCGACGATCTGCAATTGCGCGTTATCGACCGCGACGTCGAGGTAGCGGTCGGCGTCGGCGTTGACCAGGCGCCAGAACTGCTGCTCGCCGGGCCGGATGGCGATGGTCGGCTGCGTCTGGCCGTTCAGCGTCAACGCGTGCAGCGCGGGCTGCGGGCTCGACGCGTTACATTGGCCGTCCGCGGCGGTGTTCGTGCGGATGAAGCGCCGGTAGTTCGGGTCGACCACCACATACGGATTGCGTGCGGCGGCGGCTCGAACCGGCTTCGGTCGCGACGTCGCCGGTCCGGTGCCCGCCGGACCGTGAAGGGCGGTTCCTCGTAGCATCGCCCAACGCATGGCGAGCATCTGCGCGCGATTCGCCGCCGGGAGTTGCTGGCCGGAAAGCAGCGCTTCGCGAGCGATGAGGATGCGCTCGGGCATGTTCGCGACTTGCGGTGCGTACTGCACGATACCGTCGATGATCAGCGCGCCGGAGAGTCCCGCGAGCGTATCGCGCTCGGTCTCGCCGTGAACGTGCGTGTGATACCAGTACAGGCCGGGCGGATGATTCGTGGGGATGGTGATGCGATAGTTCAGCGTCTGGCCGGGCGCCGCGAGCATGTCGATCGAGTCGTCGGCCGGCGCGACGGGGCTGACGTGCAAGCCGTGATAGTGCAGGTTGACGTCGTTCGTGTAACCGGACTCGGGTGGCGGCGCCGCGAGCGAATTCTTGAGGTTAACGACGAGCGTGTCGCCGGGCAGGAGGCGCAGCGTCGGCGGCGTCGCCGAGCCGTTGTAGACGAGCGTCGGATTGCCGGACGAATTCGCCTGCGCGGTGACGTTATAGGTTAACGTGCCGTTCGCGCTGCGCAGCTCCGGCGGATTCACGAGCGCCGGCGGCGTCGGCGTGGAAATAGGCAGAGGCGTCGACGAACCGCCCTGCGGGCAGACATAGCGGTAGGGATGATTGGCCGGCAGACGCGTTTGCAAGCCCCACTTGCACGCCAGGTAGCCTTCGACTTCTTCCGATTCGCCCGTACTTAGGAAGCGGTTGTAGGTGACGACTTCGCCGATCTGCCCCGTGTAATAGTATGAGGAGAACGTGCCCTGCGCGGTCGCGCCGAGCGCGAGCGGATAGGAACCGGTAGCGCTCGCCGTCGGCCCGCCGTCGCTTTTGAGCAGGTTGCCGTTCTTACGTAAATACTGGCTTTTGGCACTGATGCTGCCGGCCGCGGTCCAGAGCGCCGCGCCCGAGGCGAGATCGTTCGCCGAGAGGCGCCCCGTCGACGTGCTATTGATGTCGTAGCGCGTCGCGCCGCCTTCGGATAAGCGCAGACCCCAATGCGGATCGGTATTGTAGAGTCCGCTGAAGAGCACGGACGAGTCTTGCGTGGCGTTCGCCTGATTCGTCACGGCGAAAACCGTCGACTCATTAAAGAGTTTGGTTGAAAAGCTGCCGTTCGCGCTCAGGAGGAACTGGCCGCCTTTGAAGGCGACGCTCGGCTTGCCATCGATCCCGGCGCTGACGAGCGAGGGCTCGAGCTGCGCGGTCCCTTGTGCGAGCGTGTTACCGTTACCGCTGTCGTCCTTCCAACTCGCGATGCTCGAGCCGAAGACGCTGAAATTCGAAGTCGCCGAGGCGTCGTACCAGGCACTTAGATTCGCGATCGCGGTCGGGGCGAACGGCGAAGTTGCGGCGGGCGCGGCGGCCGCTCCGGCGGGCGGCTCCGAGCCTGCGCCGAGCGCCGCGGTGGCGAGAACCAAGCCGAACGTGACGGCGAGTAACGCGCCGGCGGCGCTACCCTTGCGCATCTACTGGCCTCCGGGTGGAACGCGGCGACGAGCCGCCGTTTGTGCCGGCCGGCTCGGGAC
>CAXUFI010000331.1:0-3118 GCA_964250245.1 uncultured bacterium | reverse complement strand
TACGATGAGCCGCCGCCGGGCCAGAGCGCGGCCGAACTGCTCGCCGCCGAGGCGTCGGCGAAGGGGTTCGTCGCCTATCGCGCCTCGCTCGAATCGGCGTACCTCGTCGGCAGTCGAGTCGTGCGCGAACTCGCGACCCGCTGGCGCGTCTATCGCGCGCACGTGCCGGGGATGACGCGGCCGGAGCGACGGGCCGTACGGTAAACGAACGCCGTTTACACCGGAAGCCGCGCAGGAACGGACGGAGCCCGCAGTGCCCGCAAAACGGCCGCGCGCAACGACCGCGTCGGCCGGCGCCGGCGGCGAACGTCGGGAAGCGGCTCTCTACGCCGATTTATCGTAAGCTCGGCGAGCGGTGACGACGTAGAGGGGGTCTCTGCGCGGCGGACCACCCGGCACGGGCTGCGAGCGATCCAGAACCGCGACCGATCCCCAGCGGCCGGTCGCTTCGAGATACGTTTGCACGAGACGACCCCGTTCGCGGTCCGCTAGCCGCTGCCAGATCGCGACGGCCTTCGTCGGGAAGCAACGATTCGAATAGGAGATCACGAGCGGCGCGCCCGGCTTCGCGACGCGCGCGAGATCCGCAAGCACCGCGACCGGGTTCCTCAGGTATTGAATCGACACGCACATCTCGATGCCGTCGAACGAATCTTCTTCGAAGGGCAGGCGCGGAACGCGGTTGAGATCGTGAACGACGTATTCGTCGAGACGCGCATTGGCGGCGAGTTCCGTCGCGTTCATGCCGAGGCCGACGACGCGGGCGTAGCGGACGTCGCCCGGCAGATGGCTGACCCAGCTACTCATGCAATCCAGAATGACGCCGCCCGCCGGCAATAACTCGCGATGCGCGGCGACGACCGCCGCAATCGCTCCTTCGTCGATATGTTCGACCAGACGCGGCTGCACGTAAAAGCCTGCGTCATCAGTTTCATCGTAGCGCTGCATCGAACACCAATCGTATGGCCGTCGATCGGGCTTGTCTACCTCGCTCACGCGCGTTCGCCGAACAATGACGGGACGGCGAGCCGAGCGAAAGCCGCCGTATGAAGCGATCGTTGCTGCACATCGCTATTACCGCGAGCCTCGTAGCAGCAGGGGCGGCGCCGGCTGCCGCGCACGAGAAGTGGTTCTCGAACGCCGGCGGTCACCCGTTACGCTGGGATCTCTTCTTCCGTCCGCTACCGCTGACGCTTACCGGCGCCGTCCTGGCTGCGACGCTCGCCGCGTTCTTCGTTTGGCGCGCGCGCGGCGAACGGGGCTTCTTGCCGGGTCCGACCTTACTGGGCGCGACCGCGCGCGGCAAGAGCGTCCTCTACGGCATTCTGCCGCTGATCGTCGGCGTCCATTGCGCGGTGCCGTTGCTCGTCGACGGCACGCAGACGCGGCTCTTCTCACCGAACAACACGATGACCGGCGCGCCGTCGTATATCATCGGCGTCTGCGAAACGTTCGTGGCGCTCTCGTTCTTTTACGGCGGCTTGACGCGTATCAGCGCGGTGCTGCTCGCCGCCCTCTGGTTCGCGAGCTTCTGGATCGTCGGGCCGGAAGCGACTTTCGAGAACACGCTCTTCCTCGGCGTCGCCGCCTTCTTCTTCATGGCGGGCCGCGGCCCGATCTCGATCGACCGGCTGCTCGTGCCCAAACTCGAGCCGTCCCCTTGGCTGATCGGCAATGCCGTCGTGCCGCTGCGAGTCGGTCTAGGCATAAGTCTGACCGTCGTCGCGTTTACGGAGAAGCTTGCGAATCAACCCTTGGCGCTCGACTTCCTTAAAAACCATCCGTTAAATTTCACGGCCGCGCTCGGGCTACCGCTATCGAACGAACTCTTCGTGTTATTCTCCGGCAGCGTCGAGATGTTCATCGGCTTATGGCTTATGCTCGGGATCTTCAATCGCGAGATCGTCATCATCGCGCTGCTGCCGTTCAATCTGACGCTGAGCGTATTCAATCAGACCGAACTCGCCGGTCATCTCCCGTTCTACGGGATCATGGCGCTGCTGCTCGTCTGGGAGACCGGCGCGGAGAATCGCCGCGAATGGTTAGCCGGCGTCTCGGGAAACGTGGAGGGCGAAAGCGTGGCCGCGGTGCTGGGCGCGAAGGCGTAGGTCCATCATTCGAACCCCTCGGCACCGCTCTCCCGAACCTGCGTCATCAGCGGCTGGAGCGGCGCGTTCTCGGGTACCTCGGCACGCTTTAGCGTAGGCCGCACCCGCAAACACCGCAGAAATTCCTCGCCGTACGGTAAGACGATAAAAAGTCCGATCGCCGTGAGCAACGTGATGACGTAGCGCCGCGGCAGCGGCGTCGTCTTGAGTCGAAAGCGAAGGTCGGGCTTTTCCGGACCGCTTCCGAAGAGCGCTCGCGCTTGCTGCGGATGAAGAGCGGCCGCAATACCGGCCGCCGCGAACGGCAGCACTTCGAGGAAGCTGTGCGTATGCTGTTCGCGCGGCGCCACCGGCCGCCGCGGCGTCGCGTACGCAACGTCCCACATCGCCGTCAGTTCGTGAGCGACGAGCGTCGCGCCCATGACGGCAAGCACACCCGCGTCGATTTCGAGGAAGAGTGAGGCCACGATCGGCAGACCCACCTCCAACATCATGAGCGAGTGAATCAGCGATTCGCGAGCGCCCGCCGTGTCCTCGATCCGCGTGCGGCGGTGCCACCACCAGTCGAGAACGCCCGGTACGAACCAGCCCGGCAGGAGCACGTACATCACGAGCCGGCGAAGGGCCGTCTCCGAACTCCACGCTTCGTCCCGAGCGTCGCCCGCACGCCGTTCGTCGTTCATCGTGCTTCTATTCCCGAAGAACGCGGCACCCGCAGGCCCGACATTGCCGGGCCGCGGGCGAAGCGCGACGGCGGAAGATTCGAGCGGTCGCGATATCAATAAAGCACTTCTTGCGGCCGGTCTCAGGAGTTCTCATAACGTTGCCGATCTGCGCGGTCCGTTGGCCACCTTCGGCAAGGTGCTCTCGGCGCGCGTCGCGCTCGACGGTGAAACGCCTGCGCCACGGGGAAGCCGCTTCGTCGCAATGGCGAACGCCGCCGCAGCCGAGACGGCGTCGTCGATGAAGCGCGTCGGAAGAACCGAGCGCTTGTGAGGCGCGCCCGGCCG
>CAXUFI010000330.1:0-3160 GCA_964250245.1 uncultured bacterium | reverse complement strand
CGACTCCGGCGTCCGCGATGAAATCGCCGCCGCCGTGGGAAGCTGGGAAACAGCGCCCTAGGCTCGCGCGTTTGAACGCGGGAGGATCATCACCATGCATCGTTTCTTCGCACTCGCGGCGCTGCTCGCGCTCGCGCTCGGCCCCGGGGTCTCGCAGGCCGCCTCGGGGACGCTCGACCTCAATTCGAACGACTTGTACAAGCGCATGCTCGCACTCAACGGCGATATGCGCTCCTACAAGGCGACGGTGCACGTCGACGTCGCGCTCAAGACGTTTCCGTTCATCAGCCCGTCGCTCGACGGCAACGCCTATTACGAGCAGCCCGACCGCCAGGCGATCGTGTTCGATACCGTGCCCGCCCTCGCTTCGCAATTTAAAAAGGTCTATCCCAACGTCGATCCGCCCGGCCGCTGGCCGCTGCTCTACGAGGTAACGCTCCTCGGCGACGAAGGCGGCACGACGACCTTCGAACTCAAACCGAAGAAGAGCGGCCGCGTCGACCGTCTCGACGTCAAAGTCGACGATACGACCGCGACGATTCGCGGCTATACCTGGACGTACGTCGACGGCGGCTCCGTCGCGTTCGATCAGACGCTCAAGAGCGTGGGCCGCGATTACCTCGTCGACCGGCAGAGCGGTCACGTCGATTTACCGTCGTACAAAGCCGACGTCGTTTCCAATTTCTCGAACTATCAGCTTAACGTCGCGGTGCCGAGCGACGTCTTCGCAGAGAAGTAGGCTCGCCGCGGCGAAGGCTCGTTGATGGCTGCGGCGATCGATCTCATCGAACGGCTCGGAACGGAAGCGTTAACCGATGCGTTCGCGCGCCCGATCGACTATCTCCGCATCTCCGTAACCGATCGCTGCAATTTACGTTGCACGTATTGCATGCCCGAATCGGGGCTGCCCTGGATCCCGAACGCCGCCACGCTGACCTTCGACGAGATCGAACGCGTCGTGCGCGCCGCGGCCTCGGTCGGCGTGCGGAGCATTCGCATCACGGGCGGCGAGCCGCTCGTCCGCCGCGATTTGCCGCGGCTCGTCGCGCGGCTGGCCGCCGTGCCGGGGATCGCGGATATCGCCCTCTCCACCAACGGCGTGCTGCTCGCGGACCAGGCGCCGGCGCTGGCGGCGGCGGGTCTGCACCGGGTGAACGTTTCGCTCGACACCCTGCAACCCGAGCGCTTCGAACGCATCGCGCGGCGCCCGGGGTTAGCGCGGGTGCTCGCCGGGATCGACGCCGCCCTCGCCGTGGGGTTGGCGCCGCTAAAGATCAATTGCGTCGTGATGCGCGGCCAGAACGACGACGAGATCGAAGCCTTCGCGGAGTTCGCCTTCGAACGCGATGTGTACGTGCGATTTATCGAAGTGATGCCGGTCGTCGAGAACGCCGGCGCGCAGCGGCAGGCGTACGTCGCCTCCGAAGAATTGCTCGCGCGCCTCAACCGCGACGGCGGCCTGCGACCGGTGGCGGGCCCGGGCGGCAACGGCCCCGCCCGCTATTTCGGCCGGCCCGGCGCCCGCGGCGCCGTCGGCGTCATCAGTCCGCTGTCGCACGATTATTGCGATACGTGCAACCGGGTCCGGCTCACGGCCGACGGGCGCCTACGGCTCTGTCTCTTCGGCGATTACGAGCTCGATTTTCGCACGCCGTTGCGCGCCGGGGCGGCGCAGAGCGAGCTCGCGGCGCTCTTCCGTGGCGGCATGCTCGTCAAACCCGAACGCCACCATCTGCGGCTGGGAGAAGCGGGTAGCCGGATGCGCGCGTTCAGCGAAATCGGCGGTTAGCTCGATCTAGTGTAAGGGATCGCGGACTTCGAGATCTTCTTCGCGGCGCGGCCGCGAGCGCAAGATGACGATCGAACCGACGAACACGATGACGATGCCGGCGAGGATGGCGAGTTCGGAGGCGTTCTGACTGACCGAACCCGAGTGCGCGCCGACTTCGCCGACGGTGATGACGAGCATGCGCCGGATCACGGCGATTAAGCCTACGATGAGGAAGGGCTCCGCCAGCAGCACCGCTCCGCGTAGCGACAGGATGACGGTGTACGCGAGCTCGACGACCATGAGCACGAGCAACACGACGTCCAGGAACGCCGACCCGTAATCGAGCGGCGGCCTCGTTCCCGAGACCATCGAAAATAAAATGGTAACGCTTTGCCGCAGTAGCGCGAGCGCCGCGAGAAACAGCAGGAGGCCGATGATGACGAAGACGATGCGTTCGGCCCAGACGAGAAAGTCGACGGAGGCGCGCACGAAGGGGTGCATCACGGGTTCCGGCTTCCGCTTCGCCATAGTGGTCTGCTTAGCTTCGCCGGGCGAGCAACCTGCGTGTTTCGCTCGGCTTCGAGCGCGGAAAGCTCGTAGCGAATGAAACGCGTCGTCTCGCTATGTGCCGCGCTCGCCGCAGCCGGCATGCTCGCCGGTTGTGCGAAGAGCGCTTCCGAACCCGCGGCCCAGCCGTCGGGCCCGATTACCGATAGCGGCGACACCGGATTACGGTCGCTTGCGAAACCCGGCGAGGTGGCGATGGGCGATCCCAAGCACGGCGGCGCGATCTTTACGCAGAACTGCTCGAGTTGCCACGGCGCGGCCGGCGTCGGGGGCGGGATCGGGCCCTCGCTAAAGGGCGAGAAGGGCCGCAAAGATTACACGGCCGCGATCGTTTGGATTAAGAATCCGCAAGCGCCGATGCCGAAACTGTATCCCGCGCCGCTCTCCGAAAGCGACGTGTCCGACGTCGCCGCGTACGTCGAAACGCTGTAAGCTCGCCGACCGCGCCGAGCCTCTTCCTCTTCGGGCGCGACCTGCGTCTCGCGGATCATGCCGGCCTCGCCACGGCGGCGCATTACGGGCCGGTCATCCCCGTGCTCGTCATCGAACCGGAGACCGTTCGTCGCTACGAAGCGAACGCGCGCCGCGCCGCCTACTTCTGCGGCGCGGTCGCTTCGCTCGAACGGTCGCTGACGGCGCGCGGGAGCGCTCTCGTCTGCCGCCGCGGCGCGCTCGCGCCGTGCGTCGCGAAGCTCGCGCGGGAGACCGGGGCGCACAGCGTGGTCGCCTCGCGCGCGTACGATCCGCCGGCGCGCGCACGGCAGCAGGCGCTGCAATCCGTCCTCGAGGAGGCGGGCTTGCGCGCCACGCTCGTGCACGATG
>CAXUFI010000329.1:0-3171 GCA_964250245.1 uncultured bacterium | reverse complement strand
GCGCGCAACCTCCGCGCGAAGCCGGCGGCGGCGGCTTCGAAGGCGGCGCGGTCGAGCCCCCGGTCACGCCTGACGCTCATAGAGAAGAACTGCTAGCGCGTAACGCGAACGGCGAGGTCATGTGGTGGAGAGCGAACGACGTCCTCGTAGGGATCGTCACGGGGGTGGTTTCGGCCGTCATCGCCGCTCTCTTCGAAGCCTCGATCGTCACCGCGCGCTTCCTTTCCTTCGGCGAACACGGCGGCTCGATCGGGAGCAAGATCTTCCTCATCGCAATCGTGGGCGCTGTGGTCGGCGGCATCGTCGGCTTCTTCGTCGGGGCGGCGATCAACCCGCGGTCGCAGCCGCACTGAGCCGCCGCCCGCTCCGGCGGCCGAGGCTCGTCCGCCAGTTGGATTAGGTATTGGAACGAGATCGGGTTTCCCAGGTAAACGTCGAAGACGAGATGCGGGAGAGTTACCTCTCCTATGCGATGTCGGTCATCGCTTCGCGCGCGCTCCCCGACGTGCGCGACGGCCTCAAGCCCGTTCAGCGCCGCATCCTCTACGCGATGCGCGAAATGAATCTCACCCCCGATAAGCAGCATCGCAAATGCGCGGGCGTCATCGGCGAAGTTCTTAAAAGCTTTCATCCCCACGGCGACTCCTCCGTGTACGACGCGCTCGTCCGCATGGCTCAGGATTTCACGCTGCGCTATCCGCTCGTCGACGGACACGGCAACTTCGGTTCGATCGACGGCGATCCGCCGGCAGCGTACCGCTACACCGAGGCGCGGCTCGCGCGCATCGCGATGGAGATGCTCGCCGATATCGATAAGGACACGGTCGACATCGTTCCCAATTTCGATAATCAAGGGACGGAGCCGGTCGTGCTTCCGGCGCGCCTGCCGCAGCTGCTGGTGAACGGTTCCTCCGGGATCGCGGTCGGCATGGCGACCAACATCCCGCCGCACAACGTCGGCGAAATCTGCGACGCGATCACGTATTTAACCGAGAACGAAGAAGAGCCGGCCGACGTCATCGACGATGCGCTCGCGGGGATCGTTCTGGGCCCCGACTTTCCGACCGGCGGCCTGTTGCTCGGCAAAGAGGTCATCCGCACCGCCTACAAGACGGGACGCGGCTCGGTCACGATGCGCGGCAAAGCCGAAATCGTCGAAGAGAAGGGCCGCTTCCGCATCGTCATCACCGAAGTTCCCTTTCAAGTGACGACGTCGCGCATCGTCGAGGCGATCGCCGAAGCGCATGCGGAGAAATCGATACCCGGCATCGCCGATCTCAAGAACGAGTCCGACCGGCACGGCACGCGGATCGTCGTCGAACTGCAGCGCCAAGCGACGCCGAGCGTCGTTCTCAACCAGCTCTACAAGCACACGCCGTTGCAATCGAGCTTCGGCTTCAACATGCTCGCGCTCGTGCCGGTCGGCGGCGGTTTGGAAGCGCGAACGACGGGCGCTTCGCAGGCGCTCGAACCGCGCGTGCTCGGGCTGCGCGAGATGCTGCAGCTCTTCATCGCGCATCGCAAAGTCGTCATCCGGCGCCGGACCGAGTACGAACTCGGTAAGGCGCGCGACCGCGCGCACATCCTCGAAGGTTTCCGGATCGCGCTCGACAGCATCGACGAAGTGATCCGCATCATCCGCGAGAGCGATTCGACCGAACGCGCGCGCGAGGCGTTGATCGCGCGTTTCGAGTTCACGCCCGTGCAGGCCAACGCGATTCTCGATATGCGGCTGCGCACGCTCACCAGCCTCGAGCGGCAGAAGATCGAAGACGAGTACAACGCGCTGCAGACGACCATCGCCGACCTCGAAGATATCCTGGCGAAGCCCGCGCGAGTGCTCGCCATCGTGCACGCCGATTCGCAGGATATCAAGAAGCGTTTCGGCGACCCGCGCCGCACGCAGATCGAAGCGCTCGAAGACGAACTCAACATGCTCGACGTCATCCCGGATACGCCGGTCGTCGTGACGTCGACCGTCGGCGGTTACATCAAACGCGTCTCGGTCGATACGTTCCGCGCCCAGAACCGCGGCGGCCGCGGCGTCGTCGGGATCGCCAATCTCAAGCGCGAAGACGTCGTGCAGAACTTCTTCATGACGTCGACGCACGAGTTCGTCATGTTCTTTACGAATAAGGGTCGCGCGTACCGCTTGCGGGCGTACGAGATCCCGGATTCGACGCGCCAGGCGCGCGGCACGGCGCTCGTCAATCTGCTCACGCTGCCGCCGGGCGAGAACGTCACGGCCGTCTTTCCGATCCGGGAATTCGCCGAGGACCGGTATCTCGTGATGATCACGCGGCGCGGCGTCATTAAGAAAACTACGCTGCGGGAATTCGCCAACATCCGGCGCAGCGGCCTCAATGCCGTCGGCCTCGACGACGCCGACGAACTGCTCAGCGTCGATCTCTCCGACGGTGCGGATAACATCATCCTCGGCACCAAAGACGGCATGGCCGTGCACTTTTCGGAGAAAGACGTGCGGCCGATGGGCCGCAACGCGCGCGGCGTTCGCGCGATCACGCTCGCGGCGGGTGACTCGGTCGTCGCCATGGATGTCGAGGAAGCCGACCGGCGCGAGGTGCTGATCGTCACGTCGCAGGCGTTCGGCAAGCGGACGCCCATCGACGATTACCGCCATACGCAGCGCGGCGGTAAGGGCGTGAAAGCATTCGCTCGCGAGAAAGACATCGGTTCGGTCGTCGACCAGATCCTCGTCAAGGCCGACGATGAGGTCCTCCTGATTACCTCCGGCAATCAAGTCATCCGCATTCGCGTAGCCGATATTCGCAAAGCCGGCCGCGGTGCCAAGGGCGTGCGCTTGCAGCGGCTCGAGCGTGGCGACGAAGTCATCGCGATTACGAATCTGGGCGTGCAAACCAAGCAGATCGAAGAGATTACGGGCGAGCCGGTCGTTCCGTAGAACGAGCGGCTCAGTCACGCCGGCGGCCGGCCCGCGCGCGTCAGCGCATGTTCGCGGGGCAGCCCTGCAGCCGGCGTTGCGCGGTGAGCATCGCATCGTTCGTCTGCACGACGAGCGCGTCCAACTTCGGCCGAATGTCGTCGGCCGGTACGAAGGCCAGTTGTAAGCGCGAGAGTTCCGACTTCACGCTGCTCAGGCGCGCGTAGGCCCGCTGGTAGCGGGAGCAGCGCGTCATCATCAGGTCTTTG
>CAXUFI010000328.1:0-3204 GCA_964250245.1 uncultured bacterium | reverse complement strand
CCTCCACGTCCTTGACGTGCGGCATCACGAGCGGCAAATTCTCGAGCGCGCGCCACGCGGCGTAGACCTCGAGCGGAGGCCGCGCGATCGTTCGCGTGTCCTCCAGGCGAGAGCCGCGTCCGTAGGGTACCGTGGCGCCCGGATTGCGCGGCCCGCTCGAGCGCCCGGCTAGGAGCGCGCCGACGGCGGCGACGGCCGAGCCGAGCGCGACGAACGTAATCCAGCGGCGATTCATGGCGGTGCCGTTTCCGGGCGAGGGCGTCTGCAAAGACGCTTGGCTGCTTGCCGCGCACCGCTGCCGGACGCTGCGACGCTCCTGCCCGGGGAGGAACGTCCGGGCGGGACGCGGAGGTCCACCCATGCGCTATCGCACCTTAGGCCGCTCGGGCTTGCAAATTTCCACGATCGGCCTCGGCTCGTGGCTCACGTACGGCGGAAGCGTCGAAGCCGAGGCCGCGACCGCGTGCATCCGGCGCGCGTATGAAGCCGGCGTGACGTTCTTCGATACGGCCAACGTTTACGCGCGCGGCCGCGCCGAAGAGGTGATGGGTCGTGCGCTCGCGCCGTACGAGCGCGCCTCGGTCGTGCTCGCGACCAAAGTGTATTTTCCGATGGGCGACGGCCCGAACGACCGCGGTCTCTCGCGCAAGCACGTGACGGAGCAGTTGCACGCGTCGCTGCGGCGTTTAGGCGTCGAGTACGTCGATCTGTACCAATGTCACCGGTACGACCGGGCGACGCCGCTGGAAGAGACGTGCGCCGTCATGAACGACTTGGTGCGCGCGGGCAAGATTCTCTATTGGGGCGTCTCCGAATGGAACGCCGATCAGATCGTAGCGGCGGCGACGCTGTGCGCCGCCCGCGGCTGGGCGGCGCCGATCAGCAACCAGCCGCAGTACAGCGCGCTCTGGCGCCGCATCGAACGCAACGTGTTCCCGGCGACGGCCGCGCACGGGCTCGGCAACGTCGTCTGGTCGCCGCTGGCGATGGGGATCCTGACCGGCAAATACACCGACGCGGCGACGCCGCCGGCGGGCTCGCGCGCAGCCGGCGGGTCCGCGGATATGATGGCGCGCTATTTCACGCAAGGCGTTCTCGATGCGGTCGCCGAGCTCGCGCCGCTCGCGCACGAGGCCGGCGTCGCGCTGGGTGCGCTCGCGCTCGCCTGGTGCTTACGCCGGCCGGAAGTGTCGAGCGTCATCGTCGGTGCGACGGCACCGGCGCAGATCGATCAGAACGTCGCGGCGGCCGATCTCGACATCGATCCCGCCGTCTTCAAGCGCTTCGACGCGATCCTCGAGCCCGTAACGGCGTACGAGCCGTACGTGGCGTGATCGCTCGTAATTCGCGCACGACGGTCCCGTCGAAAACGCGCTGTTGCAGCACCTTGTAATGCGCATTGACGTAGGAGTCGAGCGTCGCGCAGCTGCGCCCGAGTTCGACGATCGGACATACCGAGACGCCGACGACGAGCCAGGCGCGGCCCGTCGCGGGCGCGGCCGCGGGGAAAACGGCGGCTAACTGCCGGTCGCCGGCGATCGCGAAATCGCGCCGGTCGAAGACGGCGAAACTCTGTTCTCGCGGCAGCGCGACGACCGCGCTCGCGCCATTATAGTAGTGCCGGACGGCGAGCACGTCTTCGGCATCGAAGACGGCGATCGGTTCCGCGCGACCGACGTGCGTATTGAGGAAACTCCCGACCCGCTGCCAGTCGCCTTCTTTGGATAACGGCGGCCGGTAGGAGAACGCGTCGTTCGTGGCGCTCGACACCGCGAGCACCGTCAGATAGGCGGCGAGCACGCGGCCGCGCAGCGCGGCGGGCAGCGCGGCGATGCTCGCCAGCGCGAGCAAGACCACCGGGATGAAAAGTGCCGAAATATGGCGCGGCATTTCGAGCGGCGCGCGTGCGACCACGATCACGAATAAGAAACATGCGCCGATGCAGCCGGCGAGCGCGAAGAGACGCCGCACCGTGCGATCGGTGCGCAGCCCTGCGGCGAGCACCACGAGCGAGATGACGACGATCGCGAGGTACGCGAGGTTGAGCAGCTTTGAAACGGCGCCGATGCCGTAATGCGGATACACGAACGACGCGGTCGCCGACAGCATACGGCCGGCGAGCGCGAGGGGCGGGATCGCGTTAACGACGGTGGCCTGCTGGAACTGATTGCGAACGGCGGCCAGGAGCGGCAGGGAGGCGACGACGACCACCGCCATCGCGCCGGCGAACGGAACGATCTTGCGGCGCGGCCCTAGGAGCAGCAGCACCGCCGCGAAGCCGACGAAGAGCGCGCCGAGAAAATACTGCGTGTAGAGCGCGGCGACGGCGACGACCGTGAACCAGGCGACGTCGATGCGCCCGGCTGCGTCGCTGACGAACGCGTCGAAGAACGACGAGACCAGGACCGCGCTGATCAGAATAATGAGCGCGTAGACGCGGACGTCGAGCGCCGCCCAAAGGAAGAACGGATTGATCGCCACGGCGAGCGGTGCGACCCAATCGGGCAAGCCCTTCAAGCGGCGGCGGCTGAACGAGCGCACGACGAAGAGCGTGACGACCGCACATTCGACCGGCAGCAGGCGGGCGAACGCGTCGCTGCGCGAGAGCAGCCGCCAGGCCGTAAGGACGATGAAAAATAACGGCGGCTGCTGCTCGAAACCGAGCGATTGTTGCAAGGCGTAGGCGAAGCCGCGGCTCGTCGTATGCAGCGAATAGAGTTCGTCGATGTAGAGGTTAAGTTTTAGGCCGAGACCGAGACTGACGATCGCGAACGCGCAAACCGTGATGCCGAAGAGTATTCGACTGCGGCTTCGCGTCGAAATGTCGCTTGCGGGCCGCGCCAACGCGCCCGCCTCGTACCGGTCGCTAATTTGCATGGGCCGTCGCCGCCTTCAATTTTCGATGACGGAGGTCCGCCCTAATCGTACACCCCGCCGAGATACCAGCATCCTCGCTCTTCGAAAATTCGGCAAAGGACGCCGTCGTCTAAAAGAACGTCGTAGGCATCTTGCTTACACGCCACGTCTCCGGAAGTAAGCGCTCGGCTCCACCAAGCTTCATCGACCCGCCAGGGCCCCGCGCATTCGAGTACGGCGCGCGTTGCGACGAACGCGGGTTCTCCACGTTGCAGGCGTACCTCGATCGCGCGCGGTTGCAGGACGCGGTACGCGAACGTCGCGTTGTCCGCGCCGCCCGCGCCGCCC
>CAXUFI010000327.1:0-3222 GCA_964250245.1 uncultured bacterium | reverse complement strand
GGCCCGCGGCCCCACCAGCGCGCCGGCCGCCGAGCCGAAAACGCCGCGACTCGGGGCGGCGCCACCGCCGAGCCTCCACTGCATCGCCTCGATGAGCGCCGAACGCACGGCACCCTCGACGAGCGCCGGCCGCTCGCGGATGGCGAGCAGCGGATCGAGCGGACTGGGCGTGCGCCGGGCGAGACCCGGATCGGGATGCATCCCGGCATCATAGCGGTTCGCTAGGTCACCGTCATGGCACGATGACGAACCCGCCGCGAAGCAGCCTCGCCGGGAGCGTCTTCGCGCGGCCGCTCTCGGAGCGGCTCCGCGTCGCCGAACGCTTGCGGTTCGAACCGTTGAACCGTCGCGCCGTCTCGCCCGTTAGGTGAGATATGACTCGCCCGTTCTTCGTGACGCTTGCCGTCGCGATCCTCACGGCTGCAGCCTGGCCTTGGTTCGTCTCGTTGCGAAGCGCGCAGGCGAATGTGGAGTTGCCGACGCCTGCACCCGTCACCGACGACTATCGTTTTCGGGACAAGCTGGTCTCGTTCTGGGAGGGCGCCGTAAACGGCCACGCCCGCAGCGACATGGTGAGTCCGCGCAACCTGGCGGAGCAATACCTGCAGCGCTATCGGGAGACGGGCGACGTGGGCGACGTGTTGCGTGCGGTCGCGATGGCGCGGCGTTCGCTCGACGTGCTGCCCGAGGGCAACGTCGCCGCGGACTCCGCCCTGGCGTCGGCCTTGTTAACGTTGCATCGCTTTCGTGAAGCGCGACGCTACGTGCGCATCGCCGAACGCTACCGCCCGGGCGATCCGGCGCTGCTCACGCGCGAAGCGTCGCTCGATTTAGAACTCGGCGAGTACGAGCGGGCGCGCGAGCTTCTATCGAACGTTCCCACAAGTAAAGCCCTCGCCAGCAGCGAGTGGCAGACGGTCCAAGCACGCTATCTGGAGGTAACGGGCCATTTGGGTGCGGCGCGGGCGCTCATCGCGCAGCCCGCGAGCGACCTCGACTCGAACGTCAGCGCGCCCGCGCAAGCCCGGGCCTGGTATCATTTTCGGGAAGGCGAGATGGCTTTTGAGGCGGGTGACGGCCCGGAAGCCCTCGCGCAAGAGCATGAGGCGCTCGTCCTTTATCCGCGCTATGCGGATGCCTTTCGCGCGCTTGCGCGTTTCGAATGTGCCGCGAAACGTTACGACGCGTGCCTCATCGACGCGACGCGTTCTTCGGATCTGGTTCCGTTTCCTGAGGCTTTAGGTTACAAGGCCGATGCCGAGCGCGGAATCGGCGACGCCGCGGGTGCCGCGCAAACGGACCGGCTGATCGAGACGGTCGAGCGCGTCGGCAACGCGCAACACATCTCGGACCGCTTGCTCGCGATCTACTACTCCGAACATCGCATGCATCCGGCCGATGCACTTCAGATCGCCAAGAACGAACTCTCCGTACGGGACGACATCTATTCAGAGGATACGTTCGCTTGGGCGGCCGCAATGGCCGGTCGTTGGTCCCAAGCGCGCATCGCAGGCGCGAAAGCGATCCGTTTCGATACCGAGGATTCGCGTCTGCAGTATCATGCCGGGATCATCGCCTTGCATTTCGGCGACCGCGCGACGGCGAAGGTCCGTTTGCAGCGCGCGCTCGCGCTCAATCCGGCATTTCATGCGACGTACGCGGACGACGCGCGGGCGCAACTCGCGCATTTGTGAGGCGAAAGGCGAGCGCTGCGGCTAACGAAGTGGCGCTTTTTGTCTCATCTAAAGCCGCTTCGAGGCCGTTTTTTCCTGTAGACATTGTCTACCATGAGATTGGAGCGTCTCGTCATGCAGTCTGTTCGGCTGGCTGGTTCGCTTTTGGCCGTCGCGGCTATCAGCGCCTCAATTTTTCTGTTTAACGCGCATCCGGTGCGCAGTTCCGATCACCAGGACTCGCCGACCGTCGTCGCTCGGCCGGGAGCGGACATCACGGATGTGTTCGCGTTTCCGTCGCCGGGAAATCCGAAAGCCGTCGACTTCGTGATGGACGTCGTTCCGCTCATTCCGGCCGGCCTGGCGTCGGAATATTCGTTCGACCCGTCCGTCCTGTACCAATTTAAGATCGCGCACGGCCCGGTCGGCAGCGCCCATCAAGAGGACTCGGTCCTTCAAATGACCGCGAGCGGCAAGGGCGCGCAGCAGAAGCTCACCTTGTACGGCTCGAACGACCCGGCGCCGTACGGCACGCTGAATACGGCGCATACGAAGCTCGGCACGTTCGCCTTCAATCAACCGACGAACTTGTATCCCGGCGTCAAAGTGTTTGCCGGGCCGCGCGCTGACCCGTTCTTCTTCGATCTCTTTCAATTCTTCAAGATTCTGCCCGATCGCGATTACGCGAATAAGCGGACGGGCGACATGCTCGGAACGTCGACGCCGACGTTCAACGGGTACGCTGCCGGCTCGACCTCCGGCGGCGCGGGCAAGGGCTACGCGTGCAGCACTGCGCCTTCCACCAACGCGTTGACGCAGATCGGCGGCGGCTTCAACGTCCTTTCGATCGTCGTCGAAGTACCGCGCGCGCTGTTGCCGCGCTACGGTTCGTCCGTCATCCACGTGTGGGCCACGACGAGTCTCCCGGCCAAGACCTCGTATAAGGGGAAGCTCGCTTATCAACAGATCGAACTGCTCTCACGTCCCGCGGTGAAAGAACTATTCGAAACGTTCAACGATCACTCGGTCACGAACGTGCAGAGCCCGTACTTCGACGGGACGCTGCATAACTCGATAGCGTACTTCATGAAGAACGTCGCCGGGCGGAGCCCCGCGATCAGCAATACGGTCGCGAGCGTTCTCTGGCCGAACGAGATTCTCGCCGACGTTTCGCAGCCGGGACCCGCGGCGTATCTCGGCGTCGAAACCGGCGGCGCGACCGGTAGCAAGTTCGGCGGACGCGGCCTGACCGACGACGTTATCGATACCTCACTCGGCGTCGTCTTCGGCAACACGATCAGTGCGCTCGGGCTCGCACCGGACGACGGCAAGGAAAACAACTGTCTGACGAACGAGCACGTGAGCTCGGGTCAAGGCGGCCGTCAGACGCAGGCCGCATTCCCGTACGTGACGACGCCGCACTAACACGCCTTCCGGTTCGGTAAACTTCGACCGCTTCAGGCGGTCGAGAAGCGGCCCCCGGGTCCGGCCCCGGGCCCCCCGTAAACCCGCTTACCCCGAGCGGGAGCCCGGCGGCGGCCGCGGGGGC
>CAXUFI010000326.1:0-3231 GCA_964250245.1 uncultured bacterium | reverse complement strand
GCCGGGCAGCGTGGGCTTGGGGATCGCGCCATAGTCTCCCGGCAGGGTGCGCAGCCCCTCCGCGAGCGTCGTTTCGCGCCGAACGTCCAGGCCATGCCTCCCCCTCTCGCGTACCCGTTGGCCGATGACGGCACGCATCCTCGACGGACGCGCGATCGCGCGCGAGCTGCGCGCCGGACTCGTCTTGCGAGCGCAGGCGCTCGCCGCGAGCGGCGTCGTTCCGCGGCTCATCGTCGCGATGATCGGCGAGGACGATTCGAGCCTCGCCTACGTCCGCGGCATGCGCGCGCTCGGCGGCCGGATCGGCGTCGCGGTCGAGGTGGACGTGTTACGGCCCGACGTGAACGACGGCGACGTTTGCGAGACGCTGGCGCGTTACGCCGCGGACGGCACGATCCACGGCGTCATCTTACAGCAGCCGCTCCCCGCACATCTTTCCATTCGTAAGATCGCGGGCGCCATTCCCGAGCGCAAGGACGTCGACGGCAGCAACCCCGTGAACCAAGGCCGGCTCGCCTTCGCCACGGGCGCCCGCTTCGTACCGGCGACTCCGGCCGCCGTGATGCTCTTACTCGAGCGCAGCGCCCGCGCGTCGCTGCGCGGCCGGGACGTTACCGTCGTCGGCCGCTCGAACGTCGTCGGCTTGCCCGTCAGCCTGCTGCTGATGTCGCAAAACGCGACGGTGACCGTCACCCACAAAGAGACGGTCGCCATTCGCGAACACACCCGCCGCGCGGAGATCCTCATCGTCGCCGCCGGCGCGCCCGGACTCGTCGACGCGGACTGGCTCGCGCCCGGCGCGACGGTTATCGACGTGGGCACGACCGTCGTCGACGGCGTATTGCGCGGCGACGTCGCGTTCGAAAGCGCGAGTCGCGTCGCGGGCGAGATCACGCCGGTTCCGGGCGGAGTCGGTCCGGTTACGAACGTCGCGCTCATGAGCAACGTTATCGCGGCGGCCGAGAGCGCGACCGGCGCTAATTTAAGCTAAAATGTTTGCCGAAAAACTTCTCTTGCATGGTGCGAAACGTACCGCCGGGTGCGGCGCTCGGCAACGCCTGCGGCGCTTCGCGCTTGCGTTCGAGCAGCGAACGCAATTGCGGCAACAGACGGCGTAAGAAGCCGAGTTCGACCGTCAGCCGCTGTTCGGTGCTCGAGAGTTCCAGGAGACGCTGCTTCATCGAATCGGCGACTTGCAGCGCGTCACCGATAAGGAACGACGCATCGATGGGATCGTCGGGCAGCTCGATGTCGGCGTGCATCCCGGAGAACTCGACGAGCAACCGTAAATAATCGCGGAAGACGTCGCGAATTTCGCCGACCAACTCTTCGACCGTCAACGCATCGGCCGGCCCGTCCTCGGGTAAATATGAGACGTCGACCGTAAGGTACGGCTCGCGTTCGATGACGCGTTCGATGCGAAAACGCCGACGCCCGACGGTGCTGATATAGAAGCGGCCGTTGTCGAGCGGCGTGACGTCGCCGATTTCGGCCGTCGTCCCGACCTCGTGCGGCATCACTTCGGGGTCTCCGACGTCGTCGCCGTCGCGGATGAGGCATACGCCAAAGGCCTCGCCGCCCTCGAGGCACTCGGAGATCATCTGCTTATAACGCGGCTCGAACACGTGCAGGTTCAACACCGCGCCCGGAAAGAGCACGGTGTTGAGTGGAAAGAGCCGCAACCGCTTCAAACGAGCTTACGCAGCCGCGGCCGTAAGCCGCCCTTCAATCGTAGACCAGTCGACGTTGGCGAAGAACGACTCGATGTACTTGGACCGTTCCGCCGGCTTATAATCGAGCAGAAACGCGTGCTCCCAGACGTCCATGACGACGACCGGTTTGTACCCGGCGACGTTGCCGTCTTCGTGCAGCGTCACCCAATGGTTGGAGATGCGGCCGCTCTTGGGATCCTGATAAGCGATCGCCCAGCCCACGCCGCGCATCGCGCCGACGGCGGCGAAATCTTTTTTCCACGTCTCGAAATCGCCGAAGCTCGCCGAAATCGCGTCGTATAATTTACCGCTGGTCGGCGCGCCGTTTCCGCCGCTCGTCATATTGTCGAAATAATATTCGTGAAGGACCATACCGTTGTATTCGAAACCGAGCCGCCGCGTAATCTCCGCGAACGACGGATCGGCCCCGGAAACGCCGCCGCCCGAAATTTTCTCCGAAATCTGCTCGTTAAGCAAGTTCGTATTCTTAACGTAGCCCTCGTAGAGGCCGAAATGTACGGCGAGCGTCTGATCCGAGATGCCTTGCAATCCGGACAAATTCCACTTCTTAGGCGTATATGACTGGGGGGCCAAGATGGCCATCGGTGGTGCCTCCTTTACGATCGGCGGGTTCGCTTCCCGGATTTAGAGTTCGACGCTCGCAAGAGGTTCCCCACGGGCGGAAACGACAAACGTACCGGGTGAGGGAGTTGTCGTATCTGGGGCGGCTGCACCGCAATCCATCGCCCTTGCTGCTCGAACTCGAGCAATTAGCGCACGCGGATGGCGTCCCGATCGTCGCGCGCGAAACCGGGCGGCTGCTCTCGACGCTCGTGCACGCGATGCAGGCCAATCGCATCCTCGAACTCGGTACGGCGTACGGTTATTCGACGCTTTGGATGGCGCTCGCGTTACCGCCGGCCGGAAAGATTTGGACGATCGATCCGGCGCGCGAGTGGACCGCCGTCGCGCAGACCTTTTTCGCACGCGCGTCGCGCGAGGCGGCGGTCGAGGTCATCAATCAACCGGCGCTCGAAGTGCTGCCGACGTTTCCGGTACGTAACCTCGATCTCGTTTTCATCGACGCGGTCAAAGAAGAATACGAAGACTATCTCGCGCTCGCGTTGCCGCTGCTCAAACGTTCCGGCCTCGTCGTCGTCGACGGCCTCTGGAGCGGCGAGGCGGACGCCGGTGACGCCTTCAATCGCGCGTTTCTCACGCACCCGGAGATCGACGCGACGATCTTGCCGCTCGGCGACGGCGTCGGCCTCGGGGCTCGCCTTGGAGGCTGAGCGGATCGCGGTCGAGCACTTCGCCGTCGGACGGCTAGCCTGCACGTGCACGATCGTCGGCGACGCCGCGAGCGGCGAAGCGATCGTCGTCGACGGCGGCGACGAACCCGATGAGATCGTCCGGCGGCTCGCGGCCCGCGGTCTACGCGCGACCTACCTCGGCCACACGCCCGCGCACGCGGAGCATATCGGCGCGTTCGCCGGCCTGCGCGACCGCACGCAGGCCC
>CAXUFI010000325.1:0-3256 GCA_964250245.1 uncultured bacterium | reverse complement strand
GCGCGCCGGCGAGCAGCCGCTCCCCCTGCCGCCGGGCGGTGGCCACGAGTCCCGCGGCGCGCCGGCCCGCGAGCGCCGCCAGCGCGGCCGCGCAGGCGAGCGGACTTCCGCCGAACGGCGACGTGTGCGCGAGCGGCCGCCGGCCGTAGCCCGCTTTCCAGACGCTCGGCCGCGCGACGTACGCGCCGATCGGCATCACGCCGCCCGAAAGGCCCTTCGCGAGCGTAATGATGTCCGGCACGACCGCATCGCGTTCGCAGGCGAACGTGTAGCCGCAGCGGCCGAGGCCCGTCTGCACCTCATCGGCGACGAGCAACGCGCCCGCCGCGTCGCACGCCGCCCGGGCTTCCGCCAGGTACCCCGGCCGCGGAACGACGATCCCGCCCTCGCCTTGCACGGGCTCGACGATGAAGGCCGCGGCCTCGCTCAGCGCCGCGCGCAACTCGCGCGCTTCACCGTACGCGACGTGCTCCACATCGGGAAGCAGCGGTCCGAACGGCGCCCGGTAGGCTTCGCGTCCGCTCGCGCTGAGCGCGCCGAAGGTCTTTCCGTGAAAGGCGTTGCGCGTCGCGACGATCTTCGTGCGGCCGGTCGCCGCGCGCGCCAGTTTCAGCGCGCCCTCCACGGCCTCCGCGCCGCTATTACCGAAAAACGACAGCGCGAGATCGCCCGGCGTCAGCTCGGCGAGCGCGCGCGCGAGCCGGCCGGCGAGCGGATCGAACATCGTCTTACCCGAGAGCGACAGCCGGTCGAGTTGTTCGCGCACCGCCGCGACGACGCGCGGATGCGAGTGACCGACGGTAAATGCGCCGTAGCCCCCCGCGAAGTCGAGATACGCTTTTCCGTTTTGATCCCAAATCGTCGAACCGCTCGCGCGCACTTCGACCGGCGCGCCCGAGAGTTTCATCAACCGCGCGAGCCCCGGATTCAAGAAACTCTTATAATTCTCGTAGGTCTCGTCGAACAACGCTTGCGGCGACGCGGCGCCGTAGAGCGAATCCGTGTCGTAAGCTTTCACGCGGCGACGGGCTCGAGCGCTTCGAGCCGTTCGATCGTCGCCTCGACGATCGCGAGCGTCTCCGCGGCGCTCGCCGTGCGCATCAGCCGCTCGCGCAATTCGCTCGCGCCGGGGAAGCCTTTGAGATAGTAGCCGAGGTGCTTGCGCATCTGCGGCACCGCGCGGCTCTCGCCCCACTCGGCGACCATCGTCCGGTAGTGCACGACCGCGAAGCGTAACCGCTCGGGCGCGGGCGGCAGCTCGCGCGCCGCACGGCCTTCCATCAGATCGCGCAGACCCGCCACGAGCCACGGGTTCCCGAGCACGGCGCGGCCGAGCATGACGGCGTCGACCCCGGAGTCGCGCATCCGCCGCAGCGCCGCGGCGGGCTCGCAGAGATCGCCGTTCCCGATGACGGGGATCCCGACGCTCCCCTTGAGCGCCGCGATGTGCGCCCAATCGGCGCTGCCCTTATACATCTGCCGCGCGGTGCGTGCGTGCAGCGTGAGCGCGCGGACGCCCACGGCTTCGGCCCGCTGCGCCACCTCGCGATACACGAGTGACTCCTCGGTCCAGCCGAGCCGCATCTTGACGGTCACCGGGCAATCGACCGCGGCGACGACCGCGCGCATGATCGCTTCGCAGCGCGGAATATCGCGCAGGCACGCGCTGCCGCCTTCGGTCTTCACGACTTTGGGCGCGGGACAGCCGAAGTTGATGTCGACGATGTCCGCACCGCACTCCCGGACGACCCGCGCCGCCCGCGCCATGATCGCCGGATCGTTGCCCCACAGCTGCGTCGATACGGGTTGCTCGACGCCGTGCTGGTCGATCATCTCCATCGTGCGCCGGGCGCCGTACTGCAGCGCGTTCGACGAGACGAATTCGGTCACGGTCAGTCCGAACCCGAACGGCTTATAGAGCGCGCGCAGCGTACGGTTCGTCACCCCCGACATCGGCGCGAGCACGATCGGCGGCCAAATCTCGTGCGCTCCGATGCGGAGCGGCGGGACGGCATTCGGCATAACCGGAGTAGTATAACACTTTTTCAACCGGCGCTCGCTCCCGCCCGGGCCAGGCTCTCGTAGTAGAGCCGCAGCCCTTCGAGGACGAGGTGCGGCTCGACCGCGTCGATCGCCGCCGTGTGTTTCCCGATGACGTGCGCGAGGCCGCCCGTCGCGACGACGGTCGCATCTTCGCCGATCGCGTGCTTGAAGCGTGCGATCATCCCCTCCGCCTGCCCGACGAAGCCGAACACGATCCCGGCCTGCATCGCCGAGACGGTGTCCCGGCCGATCGGCCCGTTCGGCGCGTCGAGAGCGATCTGCGGCAGCTTCGCGGTGCGCGCCACGAGTGCGTCGATCGAAATCCGGATCCCGGGGGCGATGGCGACGCCGAGCAACTCGCCTTCCCGCGAGACGGCCGTGAACGTCGTCGCCGTTCCGAAACCGAGCACGATGGCGGGCGTGCCGAAGCGGGCCCGGGCGCCGACGGCGGCGGCGAGCATGTCGGAGCCGAGCTCGCGCGGCCGCTCCGTCGTCACCTCGATGAGATTCTGCGTCGCGCTGGAGAAGAACGACGCCTCGCGGCCGAGGTACTGGCGGCACGCCTGCGAGAGAGCCGGATCCGTCTGCGGCACGACGCTCGAGACGACGACCGCGTCCGGCTCCGGGGCGGCGAGCCCGGCGGAGCGCAACAGCTCGCCGATCAGCATTCCGTACTCGTCCGCCGTGCGCTGCAGGATCGTCGCGACCCGCCAATCCTTGCGTAACGCGAACGCGCCGCCGGCGCCGCGAGCGAAGAGCCCGAGCTTCGTGTCGGTGTTGCCGACGTCGAAGGCTAGGAGCACGCGCGTTAGGAGCGCGAGTCGCGAACGAGGGCGAGCGCGTCCCAGAGACGGCCGGCGAGTTCGCGCTTCGAACCCGCGCCGAGCGCGCGGCGGCCGCCGGCGTACAGCAGGACGAGTTCGCTCGCGCCCGTGCCGAAGCCGCCGCCCGCGGAGACGTCGTTGACGGCGATCGCATCGAGCCGCTTGCGGACGAGCTTCTCGCGCGCGTGCGCCTCGAAATTCTCGGTCTCGGCGGCGAAACCGACCAGAAACGTGCCGTTCTTGCGTTCGCCGAGACCGGCCAGAATGTCGGGCGTCCGTTCGAGGGCGAGCGTCTGCGGACCGGCTTCTTTCTTCACCTTCTGCTCGTGAACGTGCAGCGGACGCCAGTCGGCGACCGCGGCGCTCGCGATCGCGACGTCCGCGTGCGG
>CAXUFI010000324.1:0-3260 GCA_964250245.1 uncultured bacterium | reverse complement strand
GCTGCTCGGCTGCATCGTCAACTTTAGGGTGAATTGAATGTCGAAACAGGCTTCTTCGATGTGTCCGGCGTTTGGGGCGATTCGTAATCTTTTGCGGATGGAAGATGCGATGCCGATCGTCATTTCTTCGGGCGACGGGTGCATGTACGGGCACACGTTCGTGGCTCATTTCTATGTGGCCAACCGGCCGATCTTTTCGCCCGGCGTTTCTTCGCAGATGTGGGCGAAGGGCTCCGTGTTCGACGAACTCAAGACGATGGCGATCGAGATGGCGGAGAAGTATAAGCCTTCGCTGATTCCGATCTGTTCGCTCTGCGTCTCGGATACGGTCGGTCTGCCGTTCGAGCTCTTACCGAAGCAGGTCGGCAATACCGAAATCGTCTACGTGCCGCTCCCCGCGTACTCGGTGCATACGCACGCGCGGGCGAAAGACATCGTCGTCGATTCGCTCGTGTGGCGGTTACCGGCGCAGCGGAAGACGCGGGCGGGGGTGAATTTAATCGGTGAAGTGTTTCCGAGCGACCCGCTGAAAATCGACGAGGTGCTGCGCCGCATCGGTACGCACGTCAACACGCAAGTGCCGGGACCGCGCTGGGCCGATTATGTGGCCATGGTCGATGGGGCGCTTAACGCGCCGCTGCACCCGTTTTACAGCGAGAGCGTGAAGCGGATGAAGATGAAGCAGGGTCTGCCGTTTCTCGAAGGCGCGCCCGTCGGCATAGACGGAACGTATAACTGGATCCGCGGCATCGGCGAGGCGCTCAAACTCAGTCCGGCCGTCGTCGAGGCGGTGGCCGCCGAAGAGCGCGACAAGGTGGTGGCCGCGATGGCCGATTACCCGCTCGCCGGGCTCACGTTTATGGTCGCCGGTTACGAGGGACACGAATTTTTGCTCGTGCGGCTGCTCATCGAGGCGGGCGCTTCCGTGCCGTACCTCTCGACCGCCGTCAATAGCAACCCGCTCGCACGGACCGAGGAAGCGTGGTTGCGCGAACACGGCTGTACCGTGCTCTACGGCGCTAACTTCGACGACGAGATCGGAGCGCTCGAAGACCATGCCTACGATTGCGTGATCGGCACGACGCCGCTGTGCGCGCATGCCAAAGAGCTGGGGATTCCCGCGATCTATTACACCAACGCCATGGCGACGCGCTCGTTGATGTTCTCGAGCGGTGCGAGCGACATCCTCGCGCTCGTCATGGCGACGTACCGCAGTAAGGAGCGCTACCACAAGATCGCGAGTTTCTTCAGCGAAACGGGCGTCCCGCAACGGACGCAAACGTCCTGGGCGCCGAAGATCGACCTGACCGAACATCTCCTTGCGAACGGCGCTTACGGCGCCGCGTCGAGCCCGCTCGAAGCCGCTCCGTAATGGGACTCAAACAAGAGCTGCCGAGCGACGTCGTCAATACGCCCGTTCGGCCGCGCGTCACCGATCTCGACCATGCCGGAGGCGACACCGGTGCGATGCAGGTGTTCGCGAGTCTGCGCGACGGCAACGTCGTGCTCGACGGGCCCGTCGGCTGCCACGTGATGCCGGCCGTCGCGGTCATCAATTACACCGACAGCATTCCGTATCTGCAGAACGTAACGTGCTCCGAGCTCTCGGAAAACGAAGTCACGATCGCGGGCACGCTCGGCGTTCTCAAAGAAAAAGTGGCGCGCGCGAATACCGGCGGCAAGCAAGTGTTCATCGTCAGCACGCCGATGTCCGAGCTGATCGGTGCCGCTTGGACCACGGTGGACGAGGACGTCCCCGGTTCGCCGCTCTTTTTTAACGCGCAATCGCTCGACGACGACGAATGGCACGCGCGCGATCGGGCGCTGCTGTTTCTCTGGCAAAATCGCGATCACTTCGCGTGCCCGGCTCGAGGCGCGGCGCGTGCGTCCGTGCGGCCTTGCGTCAACATCATCGGGCCGACGTACGGCTGCTTCAATTCCTACAGCGATCTTGCCGAGGTCAAGCGCCTCGTGAACGGCATCGGCGCCGAGATCAACGCGGTCTTCCCGCTCGAGTCGCACGCGTACGACACGCAGCGTCTGACCGAGGCGCAGGCGACGATCGTCATGTACCGGGAATTCGGTTCGTCGCTCGCACGCGAGGTGGGGCTGCCGTTCTTCTTCGCTCCGTTCGGACTCGAGGAAACGACGGCGTTCGTGCGCGAACTCGGCCTCGCGCTCGGTCTCCAGAACGAAGCGGAAGCGTTCATCGCTCTCGAAAAGCGCACGACGCTCGCGGCCTGGCAAGACATCTGGCGTTCGACGCATAGCGATTTCTTCGCCAATAGCCCGATCGCCATCGTCGCGCCGCCGAGTTACAAAGACGGTTTGGAACGGTATCTCGGCGGTGAACTCGGTCTGCCGATCGCGTATAGCGCCTATCGCACCGGGCCGCAAAGTGCACCGAGCGAGGCCGTCCGCGCGGCGCTGGCCGACGCGAGCCCGAGTCCGATGCTCGTCTTCGGCTCGATTAACGAGCGGATGATCATCGCGCAGGAAAAGCTCCCTTCGCGCTTCTATCAGGCGTCGTTCCCGGGCGCCGTCGTGCGCCGCGCGACCGGTACGCCCTACGTCGGCTACGCGGGTGCGGTCTGGCTCCTGCAAGTCGTTTGCGAAATTTTATTCGATACGCTCTTCGCCAATTTGCCGACGTCGTACGCACCGCCGCAGCAGGCGCACAAGCCGACCGCCGAGATCATGCGCGAGGCGCACGGCATCGTCGCGGAAGCGGGCCGGGGCCAAAATAGCGTGCTCGTTTGGACCGATGAAGCGAAACTCGTCGCCGAGCGCGCGATCAAGCGGGTGCCGTTCTTCGTGCGCGTCTCGGTTACGAAGAAGCTCCGCAGCGAAGCCGAACGGGTCGCGCGCGAACGCAACGTGCCCGTCGACCGCGCCATCGTGGAGGAGATCGTTGCGGCCTACGCACCCAACCGCTGACTCGCGCGCATGCCGTCCGCTTCGCCGCTCGTCTTGCTCGCCGCAGCGTTGCTGCGCGTTCCGGGCAGACGGATGCGCGCGCTCGCGCGCGGTGACGACGGAGCGCTGCACGATTGGCTCGCGAACGAGTCGGGGGAACGGCTCGCCGATGCGCGGCGCGATGCGCGCCTCGCTCTCACCCGCTTGGACGTGCTCGGCGGACGCGTCGTCGGGCTGGCGGATCCGGAGTACCCCGCGGGTTTGCGCCAACTCTCCGATGCGCCGGCGTTCTTGACCGTATGCGGAGCCTTGCCCGCACGCAGCCGGTGGCGCGTGGGCACGGC
>CAXUFI010000323.1:0-3265 GCA_964250245.1 uncultured bacterium | reverse complement strand
CGATTTGAGTGCGCTCGTCAATCTCGCCAACTTGTATTTCGATGCCGCAAAATATCCGCAGGCGATCGCGTATTACCGGCGCGCGCTCGCGCTCGATCCCGAAAACCCCGACACCCGCACGGACTACGCCACCGCTCTCCACGGCGTCGGCGACGATCTCGCTTCCTTACGCGAATTGAACCTCGTGCTGGCGAAGAACCCGAACTTCACCGAGGCGCTGTTTAACGAGGGCATCGTCGCAAGTGCGATCGGAAGACGGACGGAAGCCGTGACCGCATTCAGACGATTCTTAAGAGTCGCGCCGGCGGATCAGCGCGCGGGCGATGCGCGAACGGCCTTACGTAACCTCGGCGCGTCGTGACCGCGGTCGCGTATCAAGGCGAACCCGGCGCCTTTAGCGACGACGCCGCCCGCCGGCTCGTGCCGGGCGCCGAAACGCGCGGCTTCGGCACGTTCGACGATGCGTTCGAAGCGGTCGTGCGGGGCCTCGTGACGTACGTGGCGCTGCCGGTCGAGAACTCGATCTCGGGTCCCGTGCCGCGGGTCTACGATCTGCTATGGTCGCAATCGCGCGTCTCGATCGTGAACGAAGTCGTGTACCGCGTCGTGCAGAATCTTATCGGCATCGATACGGCGACGCCCGGGACGTTATCCGAGGTCCGCTCGCATCCCGTGGCGCTCGAACAGTGCCGCAAGTTTCTGGCGGCGCACGCGCACCTCAAGAGCACGATCGTCGCCGATACCGCGGGTGCCGTGCGCGACGTGGTGGCCGCCGGAGACGCGCGGGTCGCCGCAATCGGTTCGACGCTGGCCGCCGAGCGTTACGGCGCGCGCGTACTCGTACCGGCCATTCAAGACATCGCCGAGAATTATACGCGGTTCTTCTTAATCGCGCGCGATGCGCCGCCCGCCGAGCGGCCGACGCGCGCGTGTCTCGCGCTTTCGCTCGCGCACCGCCCCGGCTCCCTGCGAGACGCGCTTACGCGTTTGAGCGAGGCGCACGTTAATTTGCGAACGCTCGTCTCGCGTCCCTCACTCGAACAGCCGTTCACCTACCGCTTCTATTGTGAGATCGAATCCGTCTCCCGCGCCGAACTCGATGCGGCGCTGAACCGCATCGACGGCACGGCGCGAATCCTCGGCGCCTACTAGTGCCGCGACTCGGAACTAGCCTTCGCGGCGGCGAATACGGCTTCGTAGTTCGGTTCGTCCGCGATCTCCCGTACGATCTCGACGTAGCCGATTTTCTTATCGGGCTGCACGAGAAATATCGCGCGGGCGAGCAGCGCCAGTTCTTTAACGACGATACCGTAGGCCGACCCGAACGCGCGGTCCCGATAATCCGAGAGGTAGGTGAGTTGCAGCGCTTCATTCGCGGCGGCCCAGCGCTGCTGCGCGAACGGAAGGTCGGCGCTGATGATGTACGCCCCCACGTTCGGCGGCAGGTCGTCGAGCCGCTGATGGAACGTCTGCGTTTCGAGCGAGCACGTCGCCGTATCGAGCGACGGCACGACGATCAAAAGCGCCGACTTTCCGCCGGCGAGCGCATCGTCGAGCGTAAACGGCTTAAGTTCCGTCGTCATAAGCGTAAAGTCCGGCGCGGTATCCCCGGCTTGCAATTCCCCGCCCACGAGCGTCATCGGCGAGCCGCCGAAGGATACCGCTCCCGAGCGCTCGTTGGTCATTTGTGTCGACATGCTCTCCTCATCCCCGGCCGTTCGTTCGGCCACACGCAGGAGTGACGCCGGGCCGCCTACGCTTTCGCAAGCGCGGCCGCCTCCTCATCGGGCGTCATGCCGGGTCCGCGCTCCGCGCGGCGCTGCTCTAATCGCGAATAGACGCGAAGCTCGGCGATATCTCGCGGAAAGATCAAGCCGAGCGTCCAGTCGAACGCGACGCGAAATTGACGATCGAGCCCCGGCAACCGGAACAAATAGTACGAACGCCATAGGAGCCACGCGAGAAAGCCGGTGAGCAAATACTTGCCCTTCAACCCGGCGACGCCGCGCCGCGCGCCGAGCGACGCCATGATGCCGAGCGAGACGTAATCGAAGCCTTTCGTCGGCTCGCCACGCAGCGAGGCCACGATGTTGTGAGCCAGCGTCGGGCCCTCACGAATGGCATGCTGCGCGGTTGCGGGAAACGTTTTTCCGTCAGGCGACGGAATCGAGGCGCAATCGCCGATCGCCCAAACGCCCGGATAGTCCGGTACCGAAAAATCGTCGCGAACCGGGATGGCGCCGCCGCGGCCCGTGCCGATCGGCAGCCGCGCGACGACCGGCGAGGGTTTCACGCCCGCGCTCCACACGATCGTCGACGTCTCGATTTTCCGGCCGCCCTTCAGCATGAGGCCATGCTCGTCGGCGCCGGCGACCAGCGTCGACGTCATCACGCGGATACCGCGCCGCGAGAGCGCTTTCGCGCTGTATTCGCCCATACCGTCCTGCAGATCGGGCAACAGTTTCGGGCCGCCCTCGACCAGCACGATCTCGATCTGATCGTGTGAGATGCTGGGATAGAACCGGATCGAACTACGAAAGAAGTCGGCCATTTCGCCCGCAGCCTCGACGCCCGTAAACCCGCCGCCGACGAAGACGAACGTCAGGAGCCGCTGCCGTTCTTTAGGATCGTGCGCGACGTCCGCGAGCTCGAGCATCGCGATGACGTGATTGCGCAGCCGGTCGGCGTCTTCGAGCGTTTTGTACGCGAGCGAATGCTCCTCGACGCCGGGCAGATTGAACGTCGACGTGACGGAGCCGAGCGCAAAGACGAGGTGATCGTAGCCGACGTTCTTACGCGTGCCGAGGATCGTGTGTTCCACTTCCACGTGCCGCTTGACCAGGTCGACACCGACGACGTCGCCGAGCATGAATTCGGTCCGTTTTAGCTGCGCGCGCACGGGCGTCACGACGTGACGCGTCTCTAAATTGCCGGAACCGACTTCCGGCAGCATCGGCGTAAAAAGGGAAAAATTCTCGCGGCTGACGATCGTGAGCTTCGCCTCGCCGGGGCGCAGCATTCGCTCTAGTTTACGGGCGGTAGCGAGCCCGGCGAAACCGCCGCCGAGTATTACGATGCGTGGTGGCATGAACGAATCCGACTCCTTGCAGCCGGCGGCGACGCGAACGCTTCATTCATCGCGGCCGTCCGAACCAATCGATCCAAGGATGCCACAAGAAGAGCGCCCACGCGACACCTAATACGGCAAGCAGCGCCCAAAGCGCCGCTTCGCCTGCTCGAGCCCGGCGGCTGCGGCCCTTCAAGC
>CAXUFI010000322.1:0-3280 GCA_964250245.1 uncultured bacterium | reverse complement strand
CCCGCCCCGCCCCCCCCCCCCACCCCCCACCCGCCCCCCCCCCGGGGCGGGGCCCCCCGCCGCGCTGATCGCGGCGCTCGGCGCACTCCCGGCCGTGCCCAAGGCTTACGTTTCCGCCTCGGCGATCGGCTATTACGGTACGAGTCTGGAAGGGGAGTTCGAAGAAACGAGCTCGCCCGGCCGAGATTTTCTGGCCGATATTTGCATCGCGTGGGAAGCGACGGCGGACGTCGCGGCCGGCTTCGGAATGCGCGTGACGAAGGTTCGTACCGGGCTCGTGCTCGGAACGGACGGCGGCGCGCTCGCCAAGCTCCTGCCGCTCTTCAAGCTCGGCGCGGGCGGCGTCGTGGCTTCGGGCCGCCAGTGGTATTCGTGGATCCACATCGCCGATCAGATCGGCATCTATTGCCATGCGATCGACGGCTGCGAGGGCGTGCTCGACGCGACCGCGCCGGAGCCCGTCCGGAATACCGAATTCACGCACGCCCTCGGCGCCGCGCTCCGGCGGCCCACGTTTTTGCCGACGCCCGCCTTTGCGGTCGGGCTCGTGCTCGGCGAGGGGGCGCTCGTCGTAACGCAGGGGCAGCGCGTCCTGCCCGCGCGCACCCTCGCGACGGGGTACCGCTTCAAATTTCCGGTGCTCGACGGCGCGCTGCGCGATCTGGTCGCATCGTAGCGCGGTGGCCGCGCGCGCTCGTAACGCAACGGCTCGCGCTCGAACCGCTCGTTCCCGCACACGCGCGAGCGCTCTACGCGGCGCTGCGGTCGCCGGAGCTCTACCGGTACATCCCGGGCGAGCCGCCGCAGACCGAGCACGATCTGGAAGCCCGCTACCGGCGCACGTCGATCGGACCCGCGACGCCGGGCGAACGCTGGTGGAATTGGGCCGTCGCGACGCTGGTGCGACCGGGCGCCTACTTCGGAACGGTCGAGCTCTCGCTGCGCGAGCACGGCACGCGCGCGCAGCTCGCTTACATGTTCGCCCCCGCCGCGCAGGGCAACGGCTTCGCCGGCGAAGCCTGCGCGGCCGCGCTCGCACACGCGCAGGACTGCGCCGCGACGCGGGTGTTCGAAGCGTCCGTCGATACGCGCAACGTCCGCTCGCGACGGCTGCTCGAACGGCTGGGCTTCCGGTGCATCGAAACGATTGCGAACGCCGATTATTTCAAAGGGTCGGCGAGCCACGAGTATCGTTACTGCCGCCCTACGAACGGAAGAAGATGAGGATGGCCAAACTCGGTCCGGGCGACTTGGCTCCCGCCTTCACGCTGCCCGACGAACGCGGACAATCGCGTTCCCTCGGTGCCGCACTCGCGCGCGGTCCGGTCGTGCTCGTCTTTTATCCGATGGATAATACGCCCGGCTGTAAAGCCCAGCTCTGCGCGATCCGCGACGACGCCGCGCGTTACGCACAGGCGGGCGTCGCCGTCTACGCGATCAATAACGGCGGCGCCGAATCGCATCAAAATTTTAAAGCGAAGAACGGTTTCTCGGCGCCGTTGCTGGTCGACCGCGGCCTGAGTGTCGCGGCGCAATACGATGCCGTCATCGGCTTCGGTCCGCTGCGGATCGTCAATCGCACCGTGGTCGGGATCGGCACGAACGGCCGCATCGCGTTCTATAAGCGCGGTTCGCCCGCCACGGTCGACATTCTCGCCGGCGTCGCGGCCGGCGTCTGACGGTGCCCGGCGAAGCGAGAGGCGCGACCGCTATTGGACCGGTGCGAGCGCCTCGACTGCCGTAAGCCGCTCGCGCACGACGTAGCGGTGCGGCGCGTCTTTGGGGACCACGTACGAATCGCCGGCGCGAAGCGACGTCGTTTTCCCCGCAACCGTAAGATCGACGGCCCCGGCGACGACGAAGCCGACCGTCTCGTAGGGGCGCGACTCTTCCGGCTTGTCGGCCGTCGGTTCCTCATCGCACCAGACGCGCAACGTCATGTACGCGCCGCGCGCGACGACGGAATCAGCACTCGTATCAGCCACACTGCGCTATACCCGCATTCGTGCGGCCCGCAATCCGGTCGCGCCGGCGATGCGCCCATCCGCGCCGGCCGCACAGCTCTACGGCGTGACGGCTAGCATCCGCCCGCCGGCCGCCTGCTCGGCTTCGAGTTCTTCGAGGTACCGTTCGGCTTCGAGCGCGGCGCGGCAGCCCGTTCCGGCCGCCGTGATCGCCTGCTTGTAACGAAGATCGTTCACGTCTCCCGCGACGAAAACGCCCGGCACCGTCGTGCGAACGCCGTCGGCGGAGGCGATGTAGCCGAGCGCGTCGAGTTCGAGAACGCCTTCGAAGACGGCCGTATTAGGATCGTGTCCGATCGCGATGAAGAGCGCGTCGACGTCGAAGTCATCGCGCGCGCCCGAAACCGTGTCGCGCAACACCAGCCGCTCGACGCCTTCGTCGCCGTGAATCTCGTCGATTGCCGTATTGAAGCGAACGTCGATCTTGGGATGGCGAAGCGCGCGATCCGCCATGATCTTGCTCGCGCGCAGCGTATCGCGGCGATGCAGCACCGTGACGTGCGAGCCGAAGCGCGTGAGGAAGAGCGCTTCTTCCATCGCCGAATCGCCGCCGCCGGCCACGGCGATGCGCCGGTCCCGAAAGAACGCGCCGTCGCATGTCGCACACGTCGAGACGCCGCGGCCGCGCAAACGTTCTTCACCGGGGATGCCGAGCCAGCGCGCGCTAGCGCCGGTGGCGACGATAACGGTGTCGGCTTCGGATACGGTGTCGCCCGCCCACACGCGGAACGGACGCTGCGAGAAATCGACTTGCGTGACGTCGACGTTTTCGATCTTCGCACCGAAACGCTCCGCCTGCGCGCGAAAGTGCTCCATCAACTCGGGGCCGAGGATGCCGCCGGGGAAACCCGGATAATTCTCGACCTCGGTCGTGAACATCAGTTGACCGCCGTACTGATAACCTGCGAAGACGAGCGGCGCGAGGTTCGCGCGCGCGGCGTAAATCGCCGCCGTAAGCCCGGCCGGGCCCGAGCCGATAATGATCACGCGTTCCATAGCTTCGCCTTCGACCGCCGCGGCAGGGTCCCCGGTTGCAAGCCGGTAAGGGCTCGCTCGAGCATGCTCGAAGATCAGTACAACGACGTTCTCGGCAAAGCGATGCGCGGCACACGTCTGGATGCGATGCAGCTCGCGGCGCGCAGCGGCCTCGCGGCTGCGGATATCGAGGCCTGGCTCGCCGGCGAACGCCCGCCGAACGAGGGCGCACCGCGCGCGCGCGCGCCGCGGGGCCGGCGGGGCCCGGGGAAATTCGGCGC
>CAXUFI010000321.1:0-3288 GCA_964250245.1 uncultured bacterium | reverse complement strand
ACCTAAGCGCGCCGCGCCAGATACGGGCGGCGAGCGACGCGCTTAGGTTCAACGTGGCGGAGATGCAGCCGGCGAACCCGCGCGCGCGGGCTTGCGCGAGCGACGTCTCGGCGCTCGGAAACACGGCGAGCGGCGCGACGGCGCCGATCGAGTCCGCGTAGCCCGGGACCCCGGAACTGTCTTTTAAGCCGGCGATGGAACCCGGAAACTCGCGCGTGAGCCGCACGACGAAGTCGGGCGTAAACGACACGCCGCTGAGTTGCGGAAAATGGTAGAGGTAGAGGCGCAGCCGCGGCCGGCCGGCGCCCTCGAGGAGCCGCGAGAAAAAGCGCAGCAGCCCGTCCGGCGTGTTCTCTTTGAAATAGAACGGCGGCATGACGAGCACGTTCGCGAAGCCCAGGTCCGCGGCGGCGCGCGTGAGGACGATCGCGTCGGCGAGCGCCGCCGCTCCCGTCCCGACCATAAAGGCGGCGGTCGGGAGATCGCTCGCGGCGATGGCTTCCATGACGCGCAAACGCTGTGAGACCGAAAGCGACATCGCTTCGCCCGTCGTTCCCAGCAGATTGACGGCGTCGCAGCCGAGCGCCAAGAGCCGGCGGCAATGAACGATCGTCGCCTCGCTATCCGGCTCGAGATGCCGATCGAGAGCGGTTACCGCCGCGGCGCAAACGCCACCGAGGGCCGGAGTTGAGCGTTGGTCGCTTGACATGCCGCCCTTTCATAACGTACGGTCAATACCAGGCGCGCTGTTAACAGTCTACAGTTAACAGTCCTGCCCGTAAGGACGTGGTCATGAGTGACACCGTTAAGCGACTCGTATTCGAACATACCGTAGCCAATCGCCGGAGTTTATCCGACGATGTGGTGGCTCGTTTACGCACGGCCATCGTGCGCGGCACCTTCGCGCCCGGCCGGCGGCTCAACGAAGTCGAGCTTGCCGAGGCGTTCTCCGTCAGTCGCGGCCCGATTCGCGAGGCGCTGACGATCCTCGACCGCGAAGGGCTCTTAAAAGTCGAACGCCATCGCGGCGCGTGGGTCACGTTGCTTTCGCGCCGCGACATCGACGAGATCTACGAGTTGCGCTTGGCGCTGGAGCGGCTCGCGATGGAGCGCGCGGCGACGCTCGCGACGAGCGACGATTACGGCGCGATGGCGGAGATCGTCGAACTCTTACGCGACGCGGTCGAACGGCAAGATATTTTCGATACCGTCGCGCTCGACGTGCGCTTTCACGATCGCATCTACATCGCCGCCCGGCACGACCGGCTCTATCAGTCGTGGGCGCTGTTGCGGCCGCAGATCGAGACGTTTTTAAATTCGCGTCCGAGCGACCAGAACGCGTACCTTCATAAAGCGGTGCGCGAGCATGCGGATCTGCTCGACGTCATCCGCCGTGGCGTGCCGAGCGAAGCCGTGGCGATGATCGAATTGCACATCCATAGCGCCTACGACCGCCTTTCGAGATTCGATTCCAACACCAACGTTTAGAAGGGGCTCTTCTTGAAGCACGTGCGCGTTGCGCTGGCCGGCTGTTGTTTATTTCTTCTCGCGCTCTCGGGCCGAGCGTTCGCCGGTTCCACCGGCGGCCTCAGCGGCGTGCTGACCGACGCCGCGAGCGGCGGACCGATCGCGCATGCCAAAGTAACCGCCGCGAGCCCCTCGCAGGTCGCGACCGGGTACACGGATGCGGCCGGCGCGTTCTCCTTTCTCTCACTCGCGCCCGACACGTATGCGGTTAGCGCGGAGGCGGCGGGCTACGACGCGATCTCGACCAGCGGCGTCACCGTGAACGCGGACCAAAACGTGCGGTTGACGTTGCGCTCGGCGAAGACGCTGCGCACGATCGGCACCGTGCGCAGCCGCTCGTCGCAAGAGCTCGTGCGTCCGGGGACCGTGACGGACACGTACAGCGTCAATGCCGCGACGCAAGAGCGCATCAGCGGCCTCGCGGGCGGCGGCTCGCTCAATCAGGGTTACTCGGCGCTCGCCGCGACGCCCGGCGTCTTCGTTCCGGCCGGCCAGAGCGGCTGGTCGCAAACCGCGGGCGTTACGATACGCGGCGGCTCCCACAATCAAATCGGTTACGAGTTCGACGGCGTACCGATCAACGTCGGCGTGAACGGCTTCGCCGGGTCGAACCTCTCGACGCTCGGGCAACAGGAGATTCAAGTCTACAGCGGTTCGGCGCCGCTCAATTCCGAAGCGCAGGGGCTTTCGGGATACGTCAATCAGGTGATGAAAACGGGCACCTATCCGGGCTTCGCCACGGGCGAGCTCGGGATCGGCGGGCCGTTCTACCACAAGGCGTCGTTCGAAATCGGCGGCGCGACCAAGGACCGCAACTTCTCGTACTATCTCGGCGTGCTCGGTGCGAACCAAGCGTTCAACGTCGTCGATAATTATAACGGCGCTTCGTACACGCCGACCTACGGACTCGTCTACAGCGTCCTGCCCTGCCCGGGCGGCGCGGCGTCCCTGAACTATTCGAGCTGTTACAAGGCGACGACGCCCGGCGGCCTGGGCGTCGGGCCGGGCGGCTTCGTGAAAGCGCCGATCGACTATCTCGCCCCCGCGTATCAGCAGGATCGCGAAAACGTCGCGAACCTGCACTTCGCGATCCCGCATAAGAACGGTCTCAAGGACGACGTGCAGCTGCTCTATCAGACGGGCTACATCGCTTCGCAGCCCTATACGTCGGCGAGCGACCTCGGCGTCGCCGCGTATCCGTATCCGTCCGGCTACGTCTACACGGGCGCGCTCGCGACGCAGCTGCCGGCAAACTACGCGTCGCTGGTCAAGCCGTACGCGTTTCCCGGCGCGACGGTCGGCGAGCAAATTCCGGCCGATCTGCGCGACTTACAGCAGAACGGTCAGTCGATCTTCAAACTGCAGTACCAGCACAATATGGGCGACGCGTACGTTCGCGTGTACGGCTATTCGCTCTATTCGAACTTCTTTTGGGACGCGCCCAACGGCGCGTCGTCTCCGGCCAGCGACTTTCTCGGCGAACCGCCCGATTACAAGCTCTGGACGCACACGAGCGGGTACAGCGCCGAGTTCGCCGACCAGCTCTCGGCCAAAGACTTGTTGCTCGCACAAGGGTCATATACGCACGAGCCCTCCGTGCGCGATAATAGCACGACCTGGGCCACCGGCGGTTCGAGCGTCTTCGCGGAAGCCGTCGATTCGACGAATCCCAATAACGGTTTGTGTTACAGCGTCGCAGGCGGCGTGGCGACGCCCGCGTCGTGCGAGAAGGGCGGCGGCGCGTCCGCGATCACGTACGGC
>CAXUFI010000320.1:420-3296 GCA_964250245.1 uncultured bacterium | reverse complement strand
GGGCGACGCCGCTTCGCGCCACGCGGCAGTCAGCGCGCCATAGCGGTCGCGCCCAACGCGTGATACGCCGCCATTGCCCGGTCGAACTCGGCGCGCACGACGGCGGCCTGCATGAGATGCCGCTCCGTCGGCGGCTGATACGACGTTTGCAAGAGCGATTGCAAGAAGAGGAGCTGTTCGCGCAGGCCGTCGCCGCGTTCGACGCCGTCTTCTTCATTGCGTGGATTACGCGTCAGTAACGCCTCGACGTTCGCCGCTTTGGCGCGCAGCGTGGCATCGTGCGCGTGCTGTTGCAGCGCGTCGAGGGCGTTCAAGGCAACGTCGACTTGCGAGACTTCGTCGAAGAGCGCGCGCAGAAACGCATGACGCCGACGCAGTTCTTCGGCCGTCCAGACGGCGCGCGGATCGGGCTTTACGACGAGCGTCCGCTCGAGCGTCGCCGCTCCGATATGAAACCGCACGGCGTACGTTCCCGGCAAGACTTGGGCGCCCGTCGTGGGCGAATTCCAAAGCGGCGTCGACGCCCACTTTACCGGCGGATCTTCGGTCAGGTCCCAACCGACGCGGTTGAGCCCCGCGTCGTTGCTGACGTACGGCACGTCTTTTCCGTCGACGGTGTGCGTGCCGCTCAAGTGCCGCACGACGTTCCCGGTGGCATCGAGAATATCGATCGAGGGCGGTTGCGCGGCGCCGTGCGCCTGATAGAACGAGAGCAACGCGCCCTTGGGATCGTCGCCGACGAAGACGTTGGCCGGCTGACTGCCGTCGTCGCCCGTCTGCACCGGCGGCAGCTGCCAATACGCGTAGGCGGTTTGCGGGGCGAAGGCATAAGTGCCGGCCTTGGTCGCCGCGGCATACGCTTCGAGCGGCCTGAGGTCGTCGAGGATCCAGAGGCTGCGGCCGTGCGTCGCGACGATGAGATCGTCCGTTACCGGCTGGATGCGCAGATCGTAGATCGCGGCGGTCGGTAGATTCGCTCGCAATTGCTGCCAATGCGCGCCGCGGTCGAACGAGACCCACAGTCCCTCTTCGAGCCCGGCGAATAGCAGATCCGGATCGTGCGGATCTTCGCGCACCGTGCGCACGAATTGATCCGCGGGCAAGCCGTTCGTCAGCGCGCTCCAGGTTTTGCCGTAATCGTGCGTAACGAACAGATAGGGCGCCCGGTCGCCCATGAAGTGACGGTCGAGCGTCGCATAGGCCGTCCCCGGCGCAGCGTGACCGGGCTCGATCGTTTCGTACCGGCCCCAGGGGGCCGTGCCGGGCGGCGTGACGTCGCGCCACGTCGTGCCGGCGTCGGTCGTCAACTTGACGAGTCCGTCGTCGGTGCCCGCCCACATTACGCCGGCCCGCAACGGCGAGGGAGCGATTTCGAGAATCGTATCGGAGGTTTCGGCACCCGACATGTCGCCGTTAATTGGACCGCCGGAAACGCCCTGATGCGATTTCTCGTCGCGCGTGAGATCGGGGCTGATAACGGACCAGCGGCGCCCTTTGTCCGCGGTACGGAAGATGACGTTGCCGCCGTAATACGCGACGTGCGGGTCGAGCGGATCGAACACGAGCGGCGAGTTCCAATTGAAGCGGTACGGATTATCGGCGACGCCGTTCGCCGTCCAGATATCGGACGGAAACGGCGTGACGTCGACGAGCTCGCGGCTGCGAACGTCGTAGATCGCGAGTTGTCCGGTGAGCGACCCCGTCGTACTGCCCCAGATGTAATTCGCATCGGCGGGGTCGGGCCACGTCCACATACCGTCGCCGCCCTGAACGTCGGTCCAATCGCGCGGCAGGATGCCGATGCCGTTGGGACTATTGGCGGGAGCGCACCAGCTATCGTTATCTTGCAGGCCGGCGCAGACGGTATACGGCGTCTGCGTATCGTAGCCGACGTGGTAGATTTGCCCGAGGTCTAAATTGTAATCGCGCGCCCACGTCGTTCCGCCGTCGAGCGAACGCATGATGCCGCCGTCGTTGCCTTCGATAATGCGCCGGCCGTCGGCGGACCACCAAAGCGCGTGCTGATCCCAGTGCGCGACGGGTGCGATCTTCTTAAAGGTGAGCCCGCCGTCGCGGGACTCCGCCAGCCGTACCGAGAGCGTTACCACGTGATCGGGGTTCTTCGGGTCGACCTCGAGCCGGCTAAAGTAGAACGGCCGGTTATCGGTCAATGAATCGGCCGAAGTCATCCGCCAGTGATCGCCGCCGTCGTCGGAGCGCCACAGCAGGCCCGCCTGCGACTGGATAACGGCGTACACGCGCCGCGGATCGCTCGGCGCGATCGCGATGCCGATGCGGCCCGTGATCCCGGCCGGTAATCCGTTCGTCAGCTTCGTCCACGTGCGGCCCGCATCGAGCGACCGGTAGAGGCCGCCGAGCGGTCCGCCGCTGGTCAATTTCCACGGCTCGCGGCGGAACTGCCAGACGCCCGCGAAGACGGCGTTGGGCCGGCGCGGATTCACCGCCAGATCGGAGACGCCGCTCGCCGGTCCGACGTAGAGCGTCTTCGTCCAAGTCTTACCGCCGTCCGTCGTGCGGAAGACGCCGCGCTCGGTGCTGTCGCGGAACGGATCGCCGAGCGCACCGACGAGCACCGTGGCGGGATCGTGCGGGTCGATCGCGATGCGCGCGATGTTCGAGGTGCCGTCGAGCCCCGCGTGCCGCCACGTCTTGCCGCCGTCGGCCGTGACGTACGCGCCGTCGCCGTAGGAAACGTCGTTGCGCGGATTCGCTTCGCCGGTACCGACCCAGACGATGCCGGGATCGCTCGCCGCGACCGCGAGCGCGCCGACGGCATTGACGGGTTCGCGTTCGAAGATCGGCTTCCAGGTGATGCCGTCGTCGCTCGTTTTCCACACGCCGCCGCCCGCGGCGCC
>CAXUFI010000320.1:0-410 GCA_964250245.1 uncultured bacterium | reverse complement strand
TCATCTTCGCCGGCCCCCGCGACCGCCGTGATCCGGCCGCCCGATTCCGTCGGTCCGACCTTACGAAAGGTGAGTCCCGCGAAATCGGACGGCGACTGCACGCGCGTCTCGCGCACGGCTCGCGTCGTTTCGGCGCCTAAACGCGCCGGCACTGTAAAGAAAACGGCGGCGGCCGCCGCGCAGAGTACGATGTTGCATACCTGGAGACGTGTCGAGAAGCGCACGAGCGCGCCGTTCGCGGCGCAAACCCGAATTCCGTGTTACGGTCGCGCCGTTACGACACGAGCGTGCCGTCCTTAATCACAACCCGCGGCGAGCGGAACGCCCGCACGTCGCTCGCGACGTCGCGCTCGAGCACGACGGCGTCCGCCACGGCGCCGACCGCGAGCGTGCCACGCGGCAACCCGAGC
>CAXUFI010000319.1:0-3308 GCA_964250245.1 uncultured bacterium | reverse complement strand
CTGCAGGGTCGCTTGCCCGGTCTAATTGACCGCATGCACACCGTCTTTCTCGGCTTCGGTTCGAACCTCGGCGACCGTCAGGCCAATATCCTACAAGCGCTGCAGCTGTTGCGGAAATGGGCGACGATCGACGCGGTCTCTTCGTATTACGAGGTGCCCGCCGCCGGCGGCGTGGCCGGTCCCGCTTTTCTTAATGCGGCCGCGGCCGTCAGGACGGAACTCGCGCCGCTCGAACTCGAGGCGGCGTTGCGTAAGGTCGAAGTCGCGGTCGGGCGGCAGCGCCGGGCGCCGCTGAGCGCGCGGCCGATCGATATCGACATCCTGCTCTTCGGCGGCCTTGCGCAGGATTTCGGGCATTTCGCCGTGCCGCACCCGTACCTCGCCGCGCGCGCTTTCAACCTCGTGCCGCTCGCCGAGATCGCACCCGCCGTCCTCGTCCCGCCGTCCGGCGAGCGCGTCGACGCGCTGGCCGCGCGAGCCGCGACGGACGGCATCGTGAAGAAGCGGCGAGCGCTGCATTTCGACGCGAATCGCCAAAATGAAGCGCCGGACGTCCGGCTTTCGATCGACCGCGTCGGCGTGTCGAGCGTTAAGCGCTCCGTGCGGTTGCAGATCGGCGGCCGCGAGACGGTCTTCAGCGGCGAGTTTACGATGGTCGCCGACCTGGCGCCGGACCGGGCGGGCGTTCACATGTCGCGCTTCGCCGAACTGCTCGAGGAAGCGACGCAGGACGTCCTCGCGCGACCGCAGTCGGGCCGCATCGAGGACGTGGCCGTGCGCGTGGCGCGCGAAATCGTCGATTCGCAGCGAGCGCTCCGCGCCGACGTGCGCGTGCGGGCGGACTTCGGGCTCGAGCGTTGGACGCCGGTGAGCGGGAAACGCGGCGAAGAGATGTACGCCCTCGTGGCGATCGCGCACGCGGAGGCGGGCGAGTCGCGTTACGTCGTCGGCATCGAGGCCGACGGGATGACCGCCTGCCCGTGCGCGCAGCTCATGGTGCGCGAGCATTCGCTGCGCGAACTCATGGACGCGGGCTTCTCCGCGACGGACGCCGAGCGGGCGCTCGCCGCGTTACCCGTCGCCACGCACAATCAGCGCGGCCGCGGGACGATCCTCATCGGCACGCGCAGCGCGTCGCAGACCGAGATCGCGGCGGAAGATCTCGTGGAAATCGTCGAAGCATCGATGTCGAGCGAAACCTACGGATTATTAAAGCGCCCCGACGAGTTCTTCGTCGTGAACAAAGCGCACCGCAATCCGAAATTCGTCGAAGACGTCGTCCGCGGCATCCTCGCGCGCGCGCTCGACGTGTATGCCGATCTCGCCGACGACACGTTCGTTTTCGCCTCGCAGACGAATTACGAATCGATTCATAAACACGACGCCTTCGCCGAGGCGTTCGGCACGTTCGGCGAATTGCGGCACGAACTCGAAACGGGGTACGCCGCCGGTCATAAGACGGACCTCGCGGCCTGGCTCGGCACCCGCCCGTCGCCGGTGATCGCCTAATCCCGGCGACGCTAAAATTCGAGCGCGGCCGACAAGACGCGCGTCCCGAAGCTTCTCGCCCGCGCCAGCGTGCCGGCCACGTAGCCGGCGGCAAGCGGTGCGAACCGCGTTCGAAGGCGGTCAACGGCACGGCGAGGCCGGCGATGAAGCCGGCGGCCGCGGCGACGAAGACGCTATTCGGCAACGTTGCCGGCGTAACGCGGATCGGTGCCCGCCGGATGTTCGGCCGTGTGTTTCACGACGGAAGGAGCTACGAGGCCGACTCGCTTGGCGGTGATTTTCGTGAATTCCGCGCCGAGCAAAAAGATCATCGCCGAATAGTAGATCCAGAGCAGCGCGACCAGCAACGACCCGGCGGCGCCGTACGCCGAGGCGACGCCGGCCTTGGCCAGGTAGATCGCGATCAGCGCTTCGCCGACGACGAATAACACGGCGGTACAGAGCGCCCCGATCCAGACGTCGTGCCACGCGACGTCGACGTCGGGCAGCACTTTGAAGAGCAACGCGAAGATGACCGTGACGAGGCCGAACGTGACGGCGGTATTGATCGCCGTAAAGATCGCCGGATTCACGGCGAAGGGCAGTAACGACGCGTGCGTGGCGACGAACGCGATCGCACCGTTCGCAACGAAGGTCACGAGTAAGAGTCCGCCGACGAGCAGAACCATCGCGAACGAGGCGGCCCGGTCGCGCACCATCTGCTTCCAGCCGCCCTTGGCCGCCTCGACATGCCAAACGGCGTTGAGCGCGTCCTGCAGCGAAGCGAAGAGTCCGGTCGCGCCGAAGGCGAAGGCGATCCAGCCGATCACCTGCGCGACGACGCCTTGACGCGGCTTATTGAAACTCGCGGAGATGAGTTGCCGGACCGTTTCGCCGGCGTTGGTCCCCGCGTTCTTAGCTACGAGCGCGACGAGCTGACTCTCCACGTTGCCGTGTTTGCCGACCACGACGCCCAGGATCGCGATGAGTACGATGAAGAGCGGCGCGATCGAGAAGATCGTCGAATACGCGATCGCGGCGGCGAGACGCGGCACCTTGTCCTCGCTAAATGCGGTGACGACGTCCTTCGCAACACGTACTCTCATCGCGGCGTTCGTACCCGTGGCTGCGGCGGCCGAACCGCGAGCGCCCATGACTCGCTCTGCCCGGACGCGAAGATGTGACGGCATGAAAACCATCGTCGCCGCCGCCGGCGCCTCGCTCGCGCTCGCCACGAGTGCCGGCGCGGCCGAGCCGCCGTACCTTAAACTCGCGCAGGCTCTGGGAACGCCGAACCTGGCCGCCTCGACGGGCCCGGCCGATAAATCGGCGCTGGAACTCAAATTCGCCCGGAACGGCGAGACGCCGGATCGTTGGACGAAATTGACGACCGTCAGCATCGTGAAGATACCCGGTGACGATACCTCCGGCGCGACGCTCGGCGTCATCACGACGTTTCACGATACGTTGACCGCCCGTCACGTTCACGTCGACCGTTTCGATACGGCCGCGGCGAAGCCGTATACGTGTTATTTCGAATACCATATCGGCAGCGAGCGCGACAAAGGGATCGCGTACAGCCCGCACGCCGGCTTCGTAACGATCGCGCAGGTCGCGGAGAAGCTGAACGATACGATCACGGGCGACGACGTAAAAACCCTGAAATCGATCATCGGCCGCTAGCGGCCGGCTAGGGCCGGCGCCGCCGCGCGCAGCCGCTCGATGCGGCTGCCGAGCGAGGGATGGGAAGCGAAGAGCAGCTCCATCCAGCGCGGCTGTTCGTCTTCGGCGAGATTGCGTTCGCGCAGGCGGGTGAAGGC
>CAXUFI010000318.1:0-3308 GCA_964250245.1 uncultured bacterium | reverse complement strand
GGATGATGCCGCCGTTGCGTCCGCCCGCCTCGTGCAGCGCCTCGAGGTGGTCGGCGACCTGGGCCGGGTTGCCCACCACGAAGGCTGTGCGCTCGCCGATGAAGCGGCGGCCAAGGTCGGCGACGGTGGTGCCCGGCGGCTCGGGCGACCGTCCCGGGCGCTTAACCGCGGGTCGCCGCGGCGAGCCGATACGGGCCCGGCCGCACGTGAAGCGAGAAGTTTCCCTGGGCGTCCGTGATGCCGCGCGTCGCCGAGCCGCCGCGCAACTCGACGCCCGCGCCCTCGAGCGGCCTGCCCGATACGGCATGAACGTTACCCGTGACGAGGCAGCAAACGGCGACGACCAGCGGCAGCAAACGATGTGTTTCCCGTAAGAACGACGGCCTCGTTGATGGCCGCCGGGCACCGGACGATTTTCTCTAAGTGATGCGCTACCTGCCCAGCGGCGCCGGGCAGCGGCTTCGCGTTAGCGAAGTTACGCGTGCAGGCGAGCGGCAGCGGAGCGGACGCGTGCGCGGCGTTCCCAAACGCGGCGCCGGATCGCAATGGCGGCCGCTTCGCGTTTGAGCAGCTGGGCCCGTCGCAGCCCCAGTCCGAAATCGTGCGCGAAGAGACGCGCGACCACGGGCAGCCGCGCGTAACGTTCGCCGAGCGGCTTCGCGAGTATCCGGTAATCGACCACGAGCGTCGAACGGCCGCCGGCGTGCTCGCGGATCGTGAATCCGCCTGCGCTCTTTTGGCTGATGTAAAGCCCGCCGTTATCGCCCTCGGGCGTTAAGAACACGAGGTAGGGACGCTGCGAATCGAGAGACGCCGCGAAGGCCGGGTCGAGTGCGACGCGCGCCACGCCGTTCGAAAGCATCGCTTGCCCCGAATCCTCGAGCGTCGCTTCCGTCGCTCGGGCCCCGTAGGCGACTGCTTCCCGGCCGTCCGCGCGTTGCAAGGCGAACAGCGGCGTGCCGTGCTGCATGAGGCTGCCCGCGAGAATCAGGTTGCCTGACGAATCGACCGACATCACGTCTTTCGAAGCGTTTGCAGCGGTGACGAGCGTTTTGCCCGTGCCGAAGATGCTTAAGGGAACGCCGCTGTCGGCGCTCGCCAACACGCCCGTACCCGAAGTCGATCCGGCAATAAGCCCGAAGCCGAGCCCGCTCGCTTCGAAGTCTCCGGCAGCACCGTCCACCGCGTTTCCGGCGAAGGCCGTGTTTTGGCCCTCTTCTCCGGAGGGGCCGGTCTCGGCGGAGATAGCCGTGGCCGGAACGATCGACGCGGTGTCGTCGATCGACGCGACGATACCGAACGCGCCTCCGGAGACGGCCAGACCGGTGCCCTCGACGGCGAACGAATCGGCGTCGATGGCGACGTAGCCGGCACCGGCACTTTCATCGCCCGGAGTGCTGGCGAGTAGAGCCGTGGGACCGAATGCACGCACTCCGGTGTTGTTGGCCGATTCGGCATAAAGCCCGTAGCCGAAGGGTGACTTTGCGTGGACGCCGTTAGCGTAGCCCGAGTAGCCGTACACGCCCGAGTTGAATGTGTTTTGATTCGTGCTTCCATCGAGTCCGGCCACGCCGGTCTTGCCGTTGCTCGCCGACGTTGCGTCGGCGAGCGTGGTGCCCGCGATGCCGCTGCTGCCGGTCGACGTTCCCGTCACGGCGTAATTCGCTTTCGAAATGCCGGCGACGCCGACGCCGGACGGCGAGCTTCCGAAAACGCCGAAATTAAATTTGCTCGTCGCCGTGTCGTCGACGCCGTAGACGCCGGCTTTCCCCGTCGCCGCGGACGTCGATTTAAACGACGTACTGCCGTAGACGCCATACGACGCGACGGCTAATCCGCGCAGGCCGGGACCGGACCCTGAATTCTGTCCGAGAACGCAGGCCGCGACGCTATCGCAAGCGAGCGCCTCGGGCGGCAGCAATTGCACCGCTGCCGCGGCCGCTACCGTGCAGAGAGCCGTTCTCCGAAGTGTGAGAGAACGGCGTAGGTACGATCTCATAAGCCCTCACATTCAAACAAGCTAAAGCAGATTTGCCACGCGCAGCGAGCCGCTTGCGGTGCGCTCGTTAAAACGCTCGCGACGTTACGAGCATCATCGAAAGAGCACCGATCCATCTCCTCTGCAAGAGACGCCGACCGTAATTAAGAGCGGCCCTTCATTAATCGTAACGAACGCGTGAGAACGGCCGGCGCCTACGGTGCGAATAGTTATTATACGAGCGGTGATAGTGCTACGGTACGTAGTTCGGACTAGCTGATCTTCAGCAAGCGATTTGCCGCACGGCAACATCGCCTGCGCGCCTCGACATAGTCTGAATATAGCACGTCTTGCATTTAACGCGCACGCCAAGCGGCTATTTAGGATTAACTCTCGGAAAGTTCGGCTTCCAAAGCGTCGATGGCGGCGCGTACCTCGTTCGGGTGCGTCGATCCGGCGGTGCGCTTGGCGGCGATCGACGCGCGCGCGTCGAGCGGCGCTTCGAGCGGCCGGCCGAGACCGGTCTCCATACCGATCGCGGCGAGATCGGTCGCATCGAGCGGCCGGCGTTCGCCATCGGCGCGGGCGACCGCGCCGCCCACCGCGGCGTGAGCCGCGCGCGCGCTGATACCTGCGGCGATGAGAGCGTCGGCGATATCGGTCGCGACGACGAAACCCTCGTTCGCGCGCGCGGCCATCGCTTCTGAGTTCCAACGCACGTGGCGAAACGCGCGTTCGAATGCGTCGACCGTCGCGAGCCCGCGCTCCGTGCCGCCGATGACGAGCGATTTCGTTTCTTGCAGATCGCGATGGTACGAGAGGGCGAGGCCGGCCGTCGTTCCTAGTGCGCCCGCGAGCGCACCGATGAGACGGGACGCATTGCCGCGCACGAGTTCGAAGGGATCGGGATTACGCTTCTGCGGCATGAGGCTCGAACCCGTGGAGGCCGCGTCGTCGAGCCGCGCGTAACCGAACGCGGGCGTCGACCAGATGACCAGCTCCTCGGAGACGCGCGAAGCACCGATCACGGCGCGCGCGGTCGCGTGCAAGAGATCGAGCGCGACGTCGCGATCGCCGATCGCGTCGAGCGCGTTGCGCGAGGGGGCTACGAAGCCGAGCAGCCGCGCGGATATGCCGCGCTCGAGCGGTAGCGTCGAGCCGCTGCAAGCCCCCGACCCGAGCGGCGAAAAGCGGCGCGCGTCGTCGCGAACCCGCGCGAAGCGCCGCACGGCGCGCGCGAACATCTCGGCGACGGCGGCGAGCCAAAACGCGAGCGAGATCGGCTGCGCGGGTTGCCAGTGCGTCGTCGCGGCGAGCACGTCGTCCGTGG
>CAXUFI010000317.1:0-3344 GCA_964250245.1 uncultured bacterium | reverse complement strand
CTGCTGAGCGGACCCGCGACCTCGCTGCGCACGAGCGCCCCCGGCCTATATCAGCCGACCCTGCGCGAGCACGATCTGGGCCGCATCGTCGGCGCGGGGACGGAGATCGGCCGGCTCATCGATCCGCTCACGTTGCGTTTGGTCGAGACGTACGAAGCGCCCTACGCAGAAACGGCGCTGATTCTCTTGCGGCCGACGATCGCCGTCATGGAAGGCGGCGAAATGGTCTGCGTCGTGTCGACGCCGTAGAGGATCGCGCGCACCGAAGCCGCACAGCTGCGGACACGATGTTGAACTGCGAGCGAATTTGGCCGCGATCGTAGCGGTCGGCGCCGGCGATAAGGGTGCGCTGCTTCTCGAACGCTGGTCGCAAAACGGTCACGAAACGGCGGACGATCCGGCGGCCGTGCGAGGCGCGGACGTCGTGGTGGTCGATGCTTCGGCGGCGGAGGCCGATCTGCAACGTCTCGGTAACGAGTGCGCGGGCAAAATCGTCATCGATTGCACCAACGTCGCCGGCGTGGCAGATCTGCGTTCGAAGACCTCCGTCGCCGAGCACATCGCGGCTTCGTGCCCGGGGGCGCTCGTCGTCAAAGCTTTCAACGTCGTCGGCGTCGACATGCTACGCTTTCTCTTGAAGCAACGCGGACCCGAAGTTTTCGACACGTATACCTCGGGCTACTATTGCGGCGACGATGCGAAGGCGAAAAGCACCGTCGCCGGCCTAATGGCGGAGACGAATCTCGACCCGGTCGATTGCGGGCCGCTGGCGAACGCGATGCTTCTCGAGAGTCTCGGCGTGCTGCGCGCCGAGCTCGCACCGAGCTGCGGGCCCATCTTCTCGATCAGCCTGGCGCGCGCCGCCGGGAACCGCAGCCCGCTCGACTCGGTGCTGTAATTCGGCTTCGCGCCGCTTACAACGCTCGGCGAAACGTTAGATTTATCCGGGCGCGGCCCGTCGCGTCGTGCCGCCCTTCGGGCAGCGGCGCTACGCCGTGAAAAGCGAAGCGCGCCGGGCCGCCCCAAACGACGACGTCGCCGTGCGCGAGCGGGACGCGTTGCGGACGATCGCCGCGCGCGTTACCGCCGAAGAGAAACACGACGGGCAGACCGAGCGAGACGCTGACGATCGGCGCCTCGCCGTCGCGCTCGTCGCGGTCCTGGTGCAGCGCCATCCGGGCCCCCGGTTCGTAGCGATTGATCAGGCAGACGTCGGGCACGAAGCCGGAGAAGCCCGCCGCCGCCGCGGCGCGCGTTGCGAGCGTGAGGAACGTGGCCGGCATGGCGGGCCAGGGCCGGCCGCTCTGCGGATCGAGCGCGCCATACCGGTAGCCGCGGCGGTCGCTCACCCAGCCCGCGGCGCCGCAATTCGTCATCGCAGCGGACATGGGCTTCCCGCCCGGCGTACACATGTGCCGCGCGGGTGCCGCGGCGTAGACGCCCGTCAGCGCCGAGAGTAACGCCGGCGCGCTCTGTAAGCAAAACCCGTAGAGCACGCGTGCGCCTTCGGCTAACTCCCGCTCGCCGCTCGCCGCAGCTGGCGGCTCCGGCAAATTTAACAACGCTCGGCCGGTCGCGGCCGTGCGGATCGGACGGCGGCCCCGACTCTGCCGGCGGAGATGACGAGACGGAAACGCATGGCGCTACTATGGGCGTTTTTAGTCGCGCGGTATAGTGGCCGCCGCGTTAATGGATGAAGCCGTTCGGTTTGTCGAGGTCGCCGCATGCGTACATCGTACGCCGCTTTCCGTTGCTGCTCCAAATTACGAGCGCGTGATTACCGTCTTGTAACTTATCGACGTCGGCATTCTTTGCCGTCGCGACGTACTGGCTACTCGAAAACGGCGGCAGCCGGAAGAGATCGGGGCCGGGCTTCGCGCACGTGCCCGTGACGATATCGACCGTCTTGGCCGGCGAGCCGCCGCCTTCCACGATCTCGATCGTTGCGTTCGGCCCGCTTTGCCGGATCGTCGCATTCATCGGTTCCAAGTTTCCCGCAGCGTAGATCTTCATCTTCACGTCGTTAGCGCCCGGCATCTTCCGATCGTTGATAGCCGGACCGTCGGCGGCGAGGGCGAGCGTGGGACCCAGAGAGCTCGCCAATAGGCAAGTCAAGGCGAACGTGGAGCGTAACATACCGGGACTGTTCCCAAAAGCCGGCCGGTGCGCGCGAGGCGTCGCGCCGGAAGATGCGCGCCGCCGGTTCCGGCGCCGCAAAACGTAGCGAATCGGCGAGCGGCGGGAGCGCGGCTTCCGGCGAACTGTCGCGCACGGCAAGGCGACGATCGACCCAAACCGTGGTTCGAAACCGGTAATCTGCCGTTCTACCGTCCACCGTACCTTCGCGCTCAGTGCCCGAGTGATTAGCAGCGATCCTTAGAATAGCGTCAATAGTGAATAGTGGGATGTTGCCGGCACTGCGATTCGAGCCGGAGAAAGATTCTTCCCTTAAGTAAAATCACAAACGTTATTCAGAGATTAAATAAAGTGATGCGCTCGCCGAACGCCGCCCCTTCTTTCGATCGCATTTGTGTTATACTGCCGTCATGGAACAAGAGCCATTCCTCGAGCTGCCGGCCACGCCGCTGCGCTCGCGGACGCGCGTCGTCCTGATCGCGCACGACGCCTGCAAAGAGGCGATGGCGGAGTGGGCGAACCACAATCGCGATATCCTTTCGCGCTGTTCGCTCTACGCCACGGCGACCACGGGCAAACGGGTCGCGGAGCTCCTCGAGCTGCCGATCAACATGTTGCTGTCCGGGCCGCGCGGCGGCGATTCCCAAGTGGGCGCCATGATCGCCGAACGGCAGCTCGATGCCATCGTCTTCTTTTGGGATCCGATGTCGACGCAGCCGCACGATGTCGACGTAAAAGCGCTGCTGCGTCTAGCCGTGCTCTATAACGTCCCGATCGCGTGCAATCGGACGTCGGCCGACTTTCTCATCACGTCGCCGTTATTCTTCGACCAGGTGTACCGCAACGAGCGCGCGCTCGACCACCTCGACGACGCGCGCGCGAGCTAAGCACCGGCCGCGCTAGCGCCGGCCGGACTTCTCCCGTGGTCGCGGCAACTATGCTGCGATGATCGTCGACCATACGAACGTGCCGTCGGCCTTTCGCCGGCTCGCCGTGCCGTTCTTCGGAGCGATGGTCGGCGACCAGCTGCTCGGCATCGCCGATACCATCGTCATCGGGTCGCTCGGCACGAACGCCTTGGCCGCCGCGACCGCGGCCGCGACCGCGTTCGCGGCGCTCGCGATCGCGCTGTACGGCCTCAATTCCGGAGCCGCCGTGCTCGCCGCGCAAGCCGTCGGCGCCGAAGACTACCGGCGGTTCGGCCGCAT
>CAXUFI010000316.1:0-3355 GCA_964250245.1 uncultured bacterium | reverse complement strand
AACTCGGACTCGGAGCGGAGCGCCGGAGGCGCGGGAGCGACGAGCCGCGTAGCGGTCCCGTAGCGCACCTGCCCGCGCCGCGGTGCCCGGCGCCATAGCCGCTACGAGCCGCGAGCGAGTGCCACGACCCGCGCGGCGCCCTCATCCATCGTCTCGACGGGATGCATTCCGGCCGCCGCTAGAATCGCCCGGCCTTCTTTCTCGTTCGTGCCCGTGAGCCGCACGACGAGCGGAACCTCGCGGACGTCGCCGCCGGCGAGCGCCTCGACGATGCCCTTCGCGACTTGATCGCCGCGCGTAATGCCGCCGAAGATGTTGATGAACATCGCCTTCACCTTCGGGTCGTCCGTAACGAGGCGATAGCTATTCTTGACGAGCTCCGCTTGGGCGCCGCCGCCGATGTCGAGAAAGTTCGCAGCCGAACCGCCGGCGATGCGGATGGCGTCCATCGTCCCCATGCCGAGGCCGGCACCGTTGGCGATTACGCCGATATCGCCGTCGAGCTTCGCGTAATTCGATAGGCCGAGACCGATGGCGACCGCGGCGGCTTGATCTTCGTCGGCGGGGCCGTCGCTGCGCCAGGCGGCGAGTTCGGGATGTTTGTAGAGCGCGTTGTCGTCGAGCTCGACTTTAGCGTCGCTCGCGACGACCTCGCCCGACGTCGTCAGAACGAGCGGATTGATCTCGGCGAGGTTGGCGCCGTACGCCATGAAGAGATCGTAGAGACCGGCGACGACCTTCGGAAACGCCTTAAAATAGCCGGTCGGCAGTTGCGCGGCGAACGCGAGTTGGCGGGCGGCGAACGGTTGGAAACCGATCGCGGGGTCGATCCAATATTTGCTGATCGCCGCCGGGTCGCGGGCCGCGACTTCTTCCACGTCCATACCGCCCTGCGCGGTTACGATGACGACGGGCTTTTTCGCGGCGCGGTCGATGGCAATCGAGACGTAGGCCTCGCTTGCGATCGCGAGCTTCTCTTCGACGAGCAGCGAGCGCACGGTTTCACCGTCCGGGCTTTGTTCGTTTTTAAGAACCTTGCCGATCAATTCGCGCGCGAGCGTCGCGCCGCTCGACGCGGAGTCCGCGAATTTAATGCCGCCCGCTTTGCCGCGGCCGCCCATCATCACCTGACTCTTAATCACCCACGAGCCCGCGTGCGCGGCGATGAACGTCTCGACTTCGGCGGCCGAACTCGCGTGGACGCCGCGCGGCGTCGGGATGCCGGCGCGCGCGAACAGTTCTTTCCCCTGGTACTCCATGAGCTTCACGAATGCGACTCCCCGGCGAGCAAGCGTCAACACGTTGTCTCTCGCGAGGAGAAACCCTATAGCGATGTGTCCGTTAAGCCGCGCGGGCGCGCTTCGCCGGCGCGCGTAGGAAGGGCGCTTCCAAGCCGAAGTAGCTGCACGTTGCGAGGACGACGACCGCGGGCACGCAGACGACGGCGAGCGCGAGCCAATACGTCGAGGCCGGCAGCGTGGCGACGGGCCGGACGACCGAGACGAGATGCGCCGCAACGTAGAGTACGATGCCGTGCAGCAGATACACGCTATAACTGATGGCGCCGAGATAAACGAACTCGCTGCGCCGCAGGAGCTTGGGGCCCGGCCCGAGCGATACGCCCGCGAAGATCGCGCAGAGCGCGACCAGCTGCGGCGCGACGTCGAACCGCGGACCGTGTTCGAGCGTGAGGTACGCATGCGGCAGCGCGACGACGGCGAGCCCGAGCAGCGCGCAGCCGGCGAGGACGAGCGTGTTTCCGAACCGTGCGAACCAGCCGGCAAGAGGCGGCCGCGTGGCCGCTTCCGCCGCAAACATGCCCGGCAAGAAGCACGCGACGATCCAGCAGTGCCGTGCGAAGAGCGCCGCCGCGAGCGCGACCGCGAGCCAGGCGAGCCACGTCCGGCTGCCGCGAATCGCGAGGGCCAAGAGCGGCAGCGCGAGGTAGAAGCCGCACTCGAAGCCGAGGCTCCACGTGACGCCCGCGTCGATGATATTCGCGTGCGGACGCCCGTCGACGACCGCGCCGTTCGCGATGCCGAGTGAAAATTGACGCGCGATCTCGAGCGCGACGGTGCCGGGCGTTTCGCGGAATTGGAAACGCGTCTCGCATGCGACGACGAACAGCAGCACGACGATCGAGCCCGCGTATGCCGGAAAGATGCGGCGCAGGCGCGCGCGGTAGAGCGGCAAGGCCGCGAGCCGGCCGCCCGTCGCGAGCGCGCGCGACCAGAATAAGTACGCGGTAATCATAAAGAAGATCGCGACCGCGCCGAGCCCGAGCAGTTGAATGAAGGCGCTGTCGGGCACGCCCCACACGCCGGCCGATGTCGCCTCGCGCGTCAGGTACGCGTGGTGAACGAAGACGGAGACGGCGAGCACGCCGCGCAAGCCGTCGAGCGCGGGCAGCCGCGACGCTTCGCCGCGTTTGATGCGCCGCCGGACGGCCGGTATCGCGAGCGCGAGCTTCGCGACGAGCGCGTAGCTCGCGACGATGGCGGCCCAGAGGGCGATCGCCGCGAGATTCAGGATGGGACGAAAGCGGGGACGCCGCTCGGACCGAGATCGCTGCGCGGCGCGCGAGCGGGGCCGCGCCAATCGTAGAAGCCGAGCCCGCTCTTGCGGCCGTACCAGCCGGCCGCGACGTACTCGCGCAAGAGCGGACACGCGCGGTATTTCGGATCGCCCAGACCCTTGCGCAAGACGTCGAGGATCGCGGCGAGCGTGTCGAGACCGATGTAATCGGCGAGTTCGAGCGGGCCCATGGGATGATTCATGCCGAGCTTCATCACCGTATCGATCGCGTCGACGGTGCCGACGCCTTCGAAGAGCGCGAAGATCGCTTCGTTGAGCATCGGGCAGAGGATGCGGTTGGAAACGAAGCCCGGGAAATTGCGGACTTCGACCGGCGTCTTGCCGTGCGCGACGGCGAGCGCGCGTATCGTCTCGAAGGTATGCGGCGCCGTCGCGATGCCGCGAATAATTTCCACGAGTGCCATCACCGGCACGGGGTTCATATAGTGCATCCCGATCACGAGCTCGGGCCGCGTCGTAACGGCGCCGAGCTTCGTGATCGAAATCGACGACGTGTTGCTCGCGAGGATCGCACTCGGCGGCGTGTGCGCGTCGAGCCGGCGAAAAATATCGAACTTGAGCGGCTCGTGCTCGGTCGCGGCTTCGATCGCGACCTCGACGTCGAAGTCTCGCCACGCGTCGGCGAGCACGATCCGGCCGAGGGCCGCGTCGCGCTCGGCCGCCGTCAGCCGGCCCTTCTCGAGGCCGCGGTCGAGGTGCGTGCGAATCGTCGCGAGCCCGCGTTCGACGACGGCCGCCTCGCGGTCGAGCAGCGTGACGG
>CAXUFI010000315.1:0-3372 GCA_964250245.1 uncultured bacterium | reverse complement strand
CTGCTGCCCGCCGGCTACACGCGCTTACTGTTGCCCGCCTACGAGACGCAGCCCGGAGCGCCGACGCTGCCGCTCTTCGGCTACACGTACGCGTGCGCGCTCGACGAGCGACTCTACGTCGCGGCGATGCGAACCGACGCGAGCGACGACTGGACGCCGCGCGAGTTCGCCGCGGGCGAATTAGAGGCGCTCGTGACGCGGCGCCGCGCGGAAGATCCGGCGAACGGCGTGCTCGCGCAACTCTCGACGTGCGCCGTATCGTACGCCTGCTTCACGGCTCAGAACGTCTTTCTGCAACGTGGCGAAGCCGCGTTACCGGTCTCGCCCGCATGTAACGCGCGTTGCATCGGCTGCATCTCGGAGCAAGAGCCGGGCGCCGGCGTCCCGTCACCGCAAGCGCGCGTGCGCGAGGAAACGACGGCGGACGAACTCGCGCGCATCGCCGTCGCGCACTTCGCGCGCGTTCCGCGCGGCATCGTTTCCTTCGGCCAAGGCTGCGAAGGCGAACCGCTGTTGCGCGCGACGACGATCGCCCGGGCCATCGCCGCCATCCGCGGCGGCACGGATCGCGGCACGATCAACCTCAATACCAACGGCAGTCTGCCGCGCTCCCTCGGGATGCTCATCGATGCCGGGTTGCAAGCCGTGCGCATCAGTTTGAATTCGTTTCGGCCCACGATTTATGCGGCATATTACCGGCCGGTCGGTTACGATCTGGAGGACGTCCTCGAGAGCGTCCGGCGCGCTCGCGAAGCCGGTTTGCGCGTCTCGCTCAACCTCTTAACGCATCCCGGCGTAACGGACGACGCGCGAGAAGTGGCGGCGGCCGATGCGTTCCTCGCGGATGCTCCGGTCGACATGGTCCAAACGCGGACGCTCAATATCGATCCCGAACGCTATTTCGCTGCCGTGGGACGGCCGCCGGCTGCTCCGCTCGGGATGCGAGAAGCGCTACGGCGGATCGCCGGCGCCGGCGTACGAGTCGGCAATTTCACGCACGCACATTAACTTCGAGCACGAACCTTCGCACGTTCGCTCCCTCTAGGCTTTAGTTATTCGAGAATGCCGGCGTCCGTGACTTCGCCTCCGCGAAGACCGCAAGCATGGCCTCGTTAAACGCGGAAATGTCTTCCGGTTTGCGACTGCTGACGAATCGGCCGTCCACGTTCACTTCTCGATCGACCCAATTGCCGCCGGCGTTCGTGATATCCGTCCGGATCGACGGCCAGGACGTCATCGTGCGTCCTTCGATGACGCCCGATTCGATCAGCGTCCAAAAGGCGTGACAGATCGCGGCGACCGGCTTCCCGTCGTCGAAAAACGATTTGGCGAACGCGACGGCGGCGGGATGAGCGCGCAACTGATCCGCGTTGAGCGCGCCTCCCGGCATCAGCAGTGCGTCGTAAGCGGACGAGTCGGTTGCAGAGAGCGTCTCGTCCACGTCTACCGCCCGGCCCTTGTCGTGATGGTTGAATCCGGTTATTTTCCCGGCTCGCGGTGCGACGACCGAGATGCGCGCTCCGGCGGCCTTTAACGCCCGGACCGGTTCCTCCAGCTCGGCTTGTTCGAATCCGTCGGTTGCGAGAACGGCTACATGATAATTCGTAAGGTTCTTCATCTGTGCCATGGCCGTCAAATGCCCGCGCGCGGCGATAACAAAACCTGCGAACATCCGCTCGCCGCGCTTTAGAATGCCGACATCGTACCGTCGACGTTGGCGACGAGTACCTGCGCGGCGATCCCGACGAAGAGCCCCGTCGCTACCACGCCGTGCAAATCGCGTAGCGAACGGTCGAGTGCACCCGGGTCGTCGATTGCGCCGAACGCGCAGTCGACGAGTGCGTTGCCGTTATCCGTAATGAACGGTTCACCGGCTCTTAGCCGGCGCGTCACGGGGACGCCCAACGCTTCGATTTGTTGCGTGACGCGGCGCAGCGAAAACGGCACGATTTCGACCGGCAGCGGGAACGCACCGAGGCGCGGCACGATCTTGCGATCCGTGACGATCGCGATGAAAGCGCGCGCTGCGAGCGCCACCGCTTTCTCGCGAAAGAGCGCGCCGCCGCCGCCTTTCACTAACGCACGTTCGGGCGTCGCCTCGTCGGCGCCGTCGATCGCGACTTCGATCGGGGCCTCGCCGAGCATCGCGAGCTCGATGTTACGTTCGCGACACAGCCGCTCGGTCTCGCGCGAGGTCGGCACCGCTCGCAGCCGCCAGCCCGCGGCGACTAATTCGCCCACGCGTTCGACTGCGTAATAAGCGGTCGTTCCGGTGCCGAGCCCGATGCACGCGCCGTCGCGCACGTACTCGTCGATCGCGCGATACCCCACGTCGCGCTTCGCACGCTCCTCGAGTCCTAGTTCCATCATCGTCCTTTCGCTCAGAGGCGGGCGCGAATCTTTATCGCTGCGAACAGGCGCACCGTGACCGCTTACCTGCTCGCGCAGGCCGCTCTCGGCGCCGCCTTGCTCTTCGCGGCGTGGCTGCTCGCGCGGGTCGCCGCTTGGATCGGCTTCCCGCCGGCGGTGGCGCTCGTCGTGCTCGGTATCGTCGGCGCGAGTTACACGCCGGGAACGACTTCGATCGTGCTGACGCCGGCGACGCTCGGCGTCTTTCTGCCGGCCCTCATTTTCGAAGCGGCGTGGGATATCGATTCCGCCGCTCTGCGGCGCGTCGCCGTGACGATCTTGCTGCTCGCCGTTCCCGGCGTGCTCGTTACCGCGGCCTGCGTCGCCGCGGCGGCAGCGTTTTGGGGCGGGCTCGCCTGGTCCGCGGCGCTCGTGCTCGGCGCGATCGTCTCGGCGACCGACCCCGTCTCGGTTATCGCGCTCTTCCGGCAGCTCGACGTCCCCGTGGATCTCTTCACCATCGTGGCCGGTGAATCGGTCGCCAATGACGGCGTCGCCGCGGTCCTCGTGGCGGTGCTCGTTCCGCTCGCAAGCGGCAGCGTGTCGTTGAACGCCGCCGGCGTACTCGCCACGCTGACGCTCGCCGGCGGCGGCGGCATCGTACTCGGCGCCGGCTTCGCGCTCGCCGCGACGCCGCTGCTGCGCCGCGAGCGCGCCGCTTGGGAACGCGTCGCGACGACGCTCTTCGTCGCGTACGGTTCCTATGCGGCGGCTTCCGCGCTCGGCGTGTCCGGCATATTGGCAAGCGCCGCCGCCGGCTTCGTCTTGCCGGCCCTCGCGCTCGCCAAACGCGACGCCGACGTCGTCGAGCAATTCTGGGATCGCACCGCGAGCGTAGCGAACGGCGTCGTTTTTTTGCACCTCGGGCTCAATCTGCGCGTCGACCGGATCGCGCACGAACCGGCGCTCCTGGCGGCCGTTCTGGCGAGCACGCCCGACACCCCGGTTTCGCTACCGTAACTC
>CAXUFI010000314.1:0-3386 GCA_964250245.1 uncultured bacterium | reverse complement strand
CGTGTTGCGGCTCGGCGAGAGCGAACTCGTCGGCGACGCGGAGCGTTAAGTGGCCGCTGCGCCGGCGTTCGCGGCGAGCGTCTCGCTCGTCGCGCTTACGGCGGCGTTCGTCGCGCTCGCCCGCCCGCGCGGGCGCGTCGAACGCGACGATGTCGCGATCGTAATGCAGGCCGTCGAACTGCATGTGGAGGAAGATGGACGCACGCGCACGATCCGCGCGCCGGCTCCGATTACGGTCGGCCGGGCGCCGACCGCGACGCTGATCGTCCCCGACGCGCAAGTGAGCCGGTTGCACGCACGAATCGATTTCTCCGACGGTGTTCTCAGCGTCCGCGACCTCGACAGTCGAAACGGAACGCTCGTGAACGCCCGGCCGATCGACGGTACCGTCGCGTTGCACGCGGGCGACGAGATCGACGTCGGGATGTCGCGCATCGTTTACGGCGGGCTCGTGCCATGGAAGTAGCCGCCGGGATCACCACGGCGTTTCGTAACGAGCGGCAGAGCGACGCGCATATCGAAGAGTGCATCGCGCCGAGCGTCACGCTGCTCGGCGTCGCCGACGGTTTCGGCGCGACGGGCCGCAACGTGCCGACGGCGCAATCGGCTCTATACGCCGTTCGCGATTATTTACGTCGCCGGCATCGCGTCGGTTCGTACAGCCGTAACGTCTCGCCCAATCATCTGCGCGGCATCCTGCTCGCCGCGCTCGAACACGCGAACGCGCGGCTCTATGCCGATAGCGGCAGTCATGAAGATTTCGTCGGCAGCGGCACGTCGCTGACCGCGGTGCTCGTCGTCGGCGAACACGCGCTGGTCGGGCACGTCGGCGACGCGCGCGCGTACATCCTGCGCCTGGGGGCGCTCGAGATGTTGACCGTCGACGACGCGATGTTCGCCGACGCGGCCGTCACGAGTTCGAGCAAACACGTGACGGCGAGTCCGCAGCCGCACGGGCTGCTCTGGCGGACCCTCGGCACGCAGGCGAAGCTCGAGGCGTCGGTCGCGCACGTCGACGTGCGCCCGGGCGATCAGCTCGTGCTGTGCACCGACGGCGTGCATCGCTTCGTCGGTTCCGAAGAACTCGGCGACGCGTTGCTCGAAGCGGAGACCTGCGCGGACGCGGTGACGCGGGTGCTCGCGACCGCGAAAGCGCGCGGGACGGTCGACAACGGGACGCTCGTCGTGTGCCGCGATCTGTTACGCTCGGCCTCGGTCGTGATGACGCGCGCGCCGCGGCTCGGCGTGCGGACGATCGTCGCCGTCGGGCTGCTCGTCTTCGCGCTCCTGTCGTTCGGCTCGTACGCCCTGCGATCGAATGCCTTCGAGCATTTCCCCAACGTCTCGACTACGGATCGCCCTTAGCCGCGTCGTCCCCATGGCGCTCGCGCTCGTAATCGGCGCGTACGCGCTGTCACTGGTGCCGCCGGGGACGCTCGGCCCCGCCTGGCTCTCGGCCGCCCTCGCGGGCGCGTCGCTGGTGTGGGTGCTGCGCGCGCCGCTCGACGTACGGCGCGATAATTTCTTACCGGCGCTCGCCGTCCTCATCTCGGCGCTCGGGCTCGCCACGCTGGCGCGTCTGTCGGGCGAACTCGCGCGTAAACAAGAATTCGAACTGCTCCTGGCGCTCGCCGCGGTCATCTTCGCCGGTCCCGCGTTCACCGCGTTTCGCCGGTTCGCCGCGTTCAAATACGTCTGGCTGCTGGTATCGATCGTGCTGTTTCTCTTCGTCGCGCTGTTCGGGCAGGAAGTCAACGGCGCGAAACTCTGGCTGCGCTTCGGGGCGTTGCAATTCGAGCCGGTCGAGATCGTTAAGTTGTGTATCGTTCTGTTCATGGCGGGCTATTTGGCGGAGACCGCCGACGTGATCGCCGCCGCGCGGCCGTGGTCGCTGCGCGCGAATCTCAAGTATTTGGGTCCGCTGTTCCTGGGCTGGGCGACGTCGATGGCGATCCTCGTCTTCGAACGCGACGTCGGCATGGCGTCGCTCTTGCTCGCGACGTTCGCCGCGATGCTGTACGTCGCCACGCGGCGCGTCGATCTCATCGCCGGCGGCGCCGCGCTATTCGCGCTCGCCGTCTGGTTCGCCGTCCGGCACTATCCGTACGTGCTCGCGCGCGTCGCGGAGTGGCGGCAGCCGTTCGACGATCCGTTCGGCCGCGGTTACCAGGCGCTGCAGGCGCTGTTCGCGCTGGGCGCCGGCGGCCTGCTCGGCACGGGCTACGGCCGCGGCCATCCCGGCTACATCCCCGCCGTCGCTACCGATTACATTTTCGCCGCTTGGAGTGAAGAGTTCGGCGCGGCCGGCGGCATCGTGCTCGTGGGCGCGTTCCTCATGACGCTCTTGCGCGCGCTGCGCATCGCCCGGGCCCAGCCCGATCTCTATGCCAAGCTGCTCGCGACCGGACTCGCCGTAACGCTCGGCTGCCAAGTGTTCATTATCGTCGGCGGCGTGCTCGGACTGGTGCCGCTCACGGGCGTCACGCTGCCGTTCTTCTCATCGGGCGGGAGTTCGCTCGTCGCTAATTTTCTTGCGATCGCGCTGCTTTGGGCGATCGGCAGCGAGCCGTCGCCGCGCTCGCCGGCGCGGCCGTCGTGAAGGCATGCGCGAAGAGGTCGCTCACGATTTCGTGCATCGGCTCGTCGAGCGCGAGCAGCCGGGTGCGGGTCGCTTTCGGCCAGGGCGAATGCGGATCGTTCACCTCGACGTACGCGCGCAGCGACTCGGCGAAGTATTCGTCCAGACCGGTCGCCGCATACGGCGTGACGTAGGCGCGGGCGCGGGCGAAGGCGCGGCGAATCGCCGTATCGTAGCCGCTGCGGTAGACGCCGCCGCCGAGCGCGCAATCGAGTCCGTGCGCGAACTCGTGCGCGACCGTCATCGGCGTCGCCGAACGCAGATAGACGGTGCGTTCTTCGACGACGAAGAGCCCGGCGGGCGCGACGGGCCAGGCGTCGACGTCGACGCCGAGCCGGCGCAAGGCTGCCGCGGCGGCGGCCTAGCGCTGCCGCGCGGCGAGCGCGCCCCGCCGGCGCTGGGGCGAGGCGGCGAACGCGAGCGCCGCCGCTCCGAAGTGCGCGAGGGTCCGGGCGATCGTCGCGGCGGCGTCGACTGAGGGCGAATGAATGAGGGCGGCATTCGAAGCGGCGAGCGAGCACATCCGTTTAGGATGAGCGCGCCGAATGGCCGGACGTTTGCCGCAACATGATGCGTTCGCGGCGGCAGAGAGCCGCTGCTGCCTGCTGCGGCGGCGCAAAATAGGCCGCGTGGCAGCGGGCCGAAATGGGCCGGCAGGGCGGCTAGAGTAAACGCACGGCGTGGTCCGTTTCGTACCCGCGCTCGCGCTCGCCGCGGCGGCCGGCCTCGCCGTAGCGCCGGCGGGGCC
>CAXUFI010000313.1:0-3395 GCA_964250245.1 uncultured bacterium | reverse complement strand
TCGACGCCGAGATTGCGGCGCGCGAGCGTGCGGCGCGACACTATGACGAGCGGCTCGGCAACCTCGTGCAAACGCCCGTCCGCGTGCCGGACAGCACGGCCGCCTGGGCGGTCTACGCCGTCCTGCTCCCGGATGGCGCGACGCGGGACCGCGTGCAGGATGCCTGCAAAAGCCAAGGCGTCGCGACGGCGATCTACTATCCCAAGCCGCTCCATCTGCACCCGCTCTTCGCCAACTTCGGCTGCGGACCCGGAGACCTGCCGGTCGCCGAGCGCGTCTCCCGGGAGATTCTCGCCTTGCCGATCCATCCACAACTCGACGCCGCGCAACTCGAGCACGTCGTTCGCTCCGTGCGCGCCGCGGTCGGAGAGAGCGCATGAGCGCCGTGAAGAACATCCGCATGGGCGTCGTCGGTTTCGGTTCCATCGGCCGGCACCACGCGCGCAATTTGGCGGCGATGCCCGGCGTCACGCTCGTCGGCGTCGCGGAAACGGTGCCCGAGGCGCTGCGCGGCGCGCAGGCGCTCGGCTATCGTGGGTTTTCTTCGGCGAAAGAATTGATCGCGGCCGGCTTGGACGGCGCCGTCATCTGCGTCCCGACGAGCCATCACGAAGAAGTCGCCGGCGCTTTCATCGACGCCCACGTCGCCCTGCTGATCGAAAAGCCGATCGCGCACACGATGGAAGCGGCGAAGCGACTGATGGGCCGTTGCCGGTCGGCCGGCATCCCGCTTATGGTCGGGTACGTCGAACGATACAACCCGGCTATGGCGGCGATCAAGGATTTCGTCGAGCGCAACGAGCTCGGCCGCCTCATCAGCATGTCCGCGCGCCGCGTCGGCACCTACCCGCCGCAGATTCGCGATGCGAGCGTGCTGATCGACATCGGCGTTCACGATATCGATATGGCCGCGTTCATCACGGGTGCGCGCCTGAATCTGCTCTGCGCGCAAGGCGGCATGGCCGTGCTCGACGATCGCCTGGATTTCGCGACCCTCATGCTCGACGCCGGCGGCTGTAACGTTTCGATCGAAGCGAATTGGATAACGCCCGTGAAGGTACGCGAACTCTCGATCACGGGGACGAAGGGGTACTGCCGCGTCGACTACATCACGCAGGAAGCGTGGTTTGCTCCCGGCTTGACGTTCCAGCCGACCGGAACCTACGAGGATCTCGTACGCCAGTATAAGGGCGGCACGCTGATCTCGCTGCCGGTGCAAAAGCGCGAACCGCTCGCCTGCGAACTCGAAGTTTTCGTGAACGGCGTGCGCGGCGGGCCGCTGCCCAATCCCGGCATCGCGCTCGCCTCGCTCCGGATCGCCGAAGAAGCGACCGCCTATATCAACCACGTCCCCCCTCAGCTCGCCGTCGCGAATTTATGAGTGCGGGCGTCGTCGCTCCCGACGCCTACGTTCATCCGACGGCCTTCGTTGAAGAGGGAGCGATCCTCGGCGCGGGGACGCGCGTCTGGCACCAAGCGCAGGTGCGGACGCGGGCGCGGATCGGCGCGCGCTGCATTATCGGTAAGGGCGCTTTCATCGATTTCGACGTCGCGATCGGCGACGATTCGAAGCTACAGAATTACGCTTGCGTCTACCATGGCGTGACGCTCGGCCGCGGCGTGTTCGTCGGTCCGCACGCCGTCTTCACGAACGACCGCCGCCCGCGCGCCACCGACCCGTCGTTCGCCCCGCTCGGGGACGGCGATTGGGAAGTCGGCACGACGACCGTCGGCGACGGCGCGGCCATCGGAGCGAACAGCACGATTTTGCCGGGCGTCCGGATCGGAAAATGGGCCATGATCGGCGCGGGAGCCGTCGTCACCCGCGACGTCGCGCCGTACGCGCTCGTCATCGGCACCCCGGCGCGCCCGGTCGGTTACGTGTGCGCCTGCGGCGAGCGGCTCGCGGGCGATGCGCGCTCGTGCCCGCGCTGCGGAGAACTGCCGCCGGATCATCCGCTTAGCCCGAGCGACGCTTAGAAGCGCCGAACGTTACGTAGACCGGTCGCGCGAAATGCGCTTTCGACCGCGTCGACGTTCTCGGCGGTCGCCCGGAACGCGACGAGCGTTCGGCCGCGCTCGAGGGCTTCGAGATAGTTGTCGGCCTCGGACGCCGGGATGTCGAAATCGCCTAAGCGCTCGTCGATGGATTCCGTCCGAAAGTACGTCCGCAGCCGATGCGTGCTGTTAATCCCCGGAACGCCCGTCCCCGAGCCCGTGTTCGTCCCGACGCCGACGTCGGCGCCCGCGCCGCCGAAGCCGGCGAGACTAGCGACGTTACCGTCGAGCGCGTCGCGGGGACCGGCGACCGCGATGTCGTCGGAGTCCAAGCCGACGCCGCGGAGCGCGGCGGTGAGCGCGGTGAGGTCGCCGTCAGGCGAAAGGCCGGTCACGACAAGAGCCATGGTTCTCCAATCTCTGCGATGAGGGGCGGAATCCTTGTGTGTTCCGGATAGGCGACGGCGGCTAAAGACCGCCGTTACGGCGCGATCGTCCGGCCGACGCTCCCCGCGTTCGGCGTGCGGCCGCTGGTAAACGACCGGAACGTAGGCTCCGGCACGAACGCTAAGATCGCCGCGCCGAGCCCCACGAGGCTCGCGACGACGACGACCACCCAGCCGATCATCGGCAGCGTCTCCGCGGCGGTAATGACGACGAGGCCGAGGATCAGGGCGGCGAGCGGACTCGGCGTCGCCGCGGGACGCAGCAACTCGTAGAGACGCCGGCCGAAGACGAGGCCGAGCGCGGCGCTACCGATCCAGAGCCCCGCGCAGAACACGGCCGCCTCGATCGGAATGAGCGGTATCCCGACGATGGTAGCGGCCAGCAGGACGGCGATCGGCAGCGCGGCGACGACGAGCACGACCCCCGAGATCCCCGAGAGCCCGGGGTGTCTCTCGATGCGATCCATGGCGATGCGCACGCGTACCGGAAACAGCAGGAACGCAAACGCGATCACGACGTCCCACGCGAGCTTCTTTAGAAGCCCGCGGTCCGCGCCGAAGAAGTCCGGCGACGCCACGGGGCCGAGCCACGGCAACGCCTCGATATCGCCGGCATCGACGACCCGCCCGTCGACTTGGCAACCGTCGAGTTCTTCGAAATGCCCGAAGAAGGTGCGCACGTCGCCATCGATTTCCGCGCCGTCACCGCAGACGACGTTCCCGAACACCACGTCGAGATTCCCGCGCACCTCGTCGCCGTCCCCGATCTCGAGGTTGCTGAACCAGACGGTCTTGCTCCGTTCGAACGTGCGCCCCGAGGCGGCCGAAATGGAGAAGCCAAGCAGCAACGCGAGCACGGCCCCCAGGACGAGGACGCGCCGCATCAGCCGCGATCCGTCGCGCGGCCGGCGCCGGTCCGTCGCGCGCGGCGCAGCGCGTAGAGGGCGACGA
>CAXUFI010000312.1:0-3426 GCA_964250245.1 uncultured bacterium | reverse complement strand
ATCGTACTCGCCGCCGCCGGCGGCGTGCAGAGCGCGCTGATGGCGCCGACGGAGATTCTCGCCGCCCAGCACGCGACGAAGCTCGCGCCGCTCTTGCTGCCGTTCGGCATCCGCGTCGATGCGCTCTTCGGCAGTCTCGGCGCGCGCGAGCGCAACGCGACGCGCGGGCGGCTCGAGAGCGGCGAGTGCGACCTCGTCGTCGGCACGCACGCGCTGATCGTCGACGACGTCTCCTTTCGCAATCTCGGGCTCGCGATCATCGACGAACAGCATCGGTTCGGCGTCGCGCAGCGCGCGAAGCTGCGGGCCAAGAGCCGGGCGCCGCATACGCTGCACATGACCGCTACGCCGATCCCGCGCACGCTCGCGCAATCGAAATTCGCCGATCTCGACGTGTCGATCTTGGACGAACTGCCGCCGGGCCGGACGCCGGTCGAAACCTACGTCGTGCGCGCGAGCCGTAAGCCGAGCGCCTACGCGTTCGTGCGTAAGAACGTCGCCGCCGGGCGCCAAGCCTTCGTCGTCGCGCCTGCGATCGACGAGTCGGACGCGGAGCTTACGAGCGCGCTCGCCGAATTCGACAGTTTGCGGACCGGCGTCTTCGCGGACGTCCGCGTCGAACTCTTACACGGCCGCCTGCCGAGCCGTGAAAAGGATGCGGTGATGGCGCGCTTCGCTCGCGGCGAAGCGGACGTTTTACTCGCGACGACCGTCGTCGAAGTCGGCGTCGACGTCCCGAACGCTTCGGTGATCGTGATCTTGGATGCGCACCGTTACGGGCTCGCGCAATTGCACCAATTGCGCGGCCGCGTGGGCCGCGGCGCCGCGCGGTCGTATTGCGTGCTCGTCGCTCCCGACGGGCGCTCGGCCGTCGAGCGCTTAGAGGTGCTGGCCCGGACGAACGACGGGTTCGAGATCGCAGAAGAAGATCTGCGGTTGCGCGGCGAGGGCGAGTTTGCCGGTACGGAGCAAGCGGGGGGCGGGACGCTGCTCGGCAGCATCGTTTCGGATTTCGCGCTTTATATGAAGGCGAAGGCCGACGCCGAGGCGCTCGTCGCGCGCGATCCCGGGCTCGAACTTCCCGAGCACGCGGGCTTGCGCGCCGCACTCGATGCGGTCGAAAGCGGTCGCGCGACGCAGATAAGTTCGTGAGGCGGCCCGGACGGTTCTCTCGCGGCCGTTATCGAACGCCCCGGTATGTCACATAGCATCGCCGTTGGTTTCGATTTCGATCATACGCTCGGAGTCGACAATCGTTTGGAGCGCACGACCGCGCTCGACCTGCTGGCGGGCTACGCTCGCGGCCGGGGCCTCACGTACGACGTAGCCGCCGCCGACGATGCGATCGACGGCGTTTTGCACAGCTACCGTCAGGGCGAGCAAAGCGTTGAGGGCGCGATCGCGGGGTTCTTCGAACGCTTCGCGCCCGGCGGCAAGACGTCGGACGTCTTGGACGAAGCCGGCAACTTCCGCGACGCCGTCCTCGAGCGCGCGGAGCGACACATCGAACCGTTACCGGGCGCGCGCGAAATGCTCGCGGCGCTCGACGCCATGAACGTTCCGTATGCGATCGTGACCAACGGCTGGAGTCCGTTGCAGGAAGAGAAAGCGCGGCTGCTCGGCTTCCGCGGCCCCGTTTTCGTCAGCGAGCGGATCGGGGTGCGCAAGCCCGCTCGCGAAGCGTTCGCCGCGCTCGAGGGCGCGTTCGATTTGCCGCTCGAGCGGATCTGGTATGTCGGCGACGATCCGCACTCCGACTGCGCGGGTGCGTCCGCCGCGGGACTGACGGCCGTCTGGTACGACTGGGAGAACGCATCCTATCCGGCCGAACTGCCGCCGCCGGCGCACACGATTCACGCGCTCGCCGAATTGCCCGCGCTGCTCGTGGAGCGGCTCTCCGAAGCGACGCCGGGATGATTCCGGCGTGCGCCTGAGCGGCGGTGAATTACGCTCGCGCGTCATTCGCTCGCCGCTCGGTGCCGGGATCCGGCCGACGCCCGGGCGCGTGAAAGAAGCGCTATTCTCGATTCTCGGCGAGGCGATCGCGGGCGCGCGCGTGCTCGATCTTTACGCCGGGACGGGCGCGATCGGGTTCGAGGCGCTTTCGCGCGGTGCGGACCACGTAACGTTCGTCGAACTGCACGCGCCGACGGCGCAACGGCTGCGAACCACGGCCGCCGAACTCGGAGTCGCCAAACGCGTCGCGATCCTCTGCGCGCCGGCGGAGAAAGCGGCGCAACGCGTCGCCGGCCGGTTCGATTTCGTCTACGCCGATCCGCCGTACGCGCTTCCGCCGCCGCACCTGACGTTCGGGACGCTTCGCGCGCGCGGCGCGCTCGACGAACGCACCGCGATCGTGTACGAGCGTCGCGCGGGCTCCGATCCGTTCGCGGCTCCAGGCTTTACGACGGTCCGCGACGCACGCTACGGTGAAGTGCTGTTGCAGTTCCTGCGTGTCGGCGCGTGAAGGCCGCGACGCGTGGCCATGCGATTTATCCCGGGTCGTTCGATCCGCCGACCAACGGCCATCTCGACGTCATCGCCCGGGCGTCGGCGGTATTTACTACCGTCACCGTCGCCGTCGTCGTTAATCCGCAGAAACGCGGCCCGTACTTCGTAATCGACGAGCGGGAGACGATGCTTCGCCGCTGCACCGTCGACTATCCGAACGTCCGCGTCGACCATTTCCGCGGTTTGCTGGCCGACTACGTAAAAAAGATCGCCGCCGACGTGATCGTCAAAGGTTTGCGCGTCGTCTCGGATTTCGAGAATGAGATGGCGTTCGCTCACATGAATCGTAGCCTGACCGGTGTCGATACGATGTTCTTGATGTCCGACTCGAGCTACTCGTTCGTCAGTTCGAGCCTAATAAAAGAAGTGTACCTGCAAGGCGGGGACATCGCGCGCTACGTCCCCGACGTCGTCTTGGAATTCATGCGCAGCAAACGCCACGCTAACGGGAGGACCTGAATTTTGTCGATCTACCGCGTCATCGATAAGCTCGAGGCGCACGTACGCGAAGGTACGTGGCTGCCGTTCGGTAATCGGATTCTGAGCGAGGAGCGTCTCATCGAATACATCGAGAAGATGCGTTCGACGCTACCCGAGGAGTTCGCCAGCGCGAAAACGATCTCGACGAATAAGGATCGCATCGTGCGCGACGCCCAGGAGAAGGCGCAGCAGATCGTCACCGAGGCCGTCGCGCAGAAGAACGAACTCGTCGAGCAGCAAGACATCGTACGCGCCGCGCGCCTCACCGCCGACATCGTCCTACGGGAAGCCGAGGAAAAGGCGCGCAAGATCCGCGCCGGCGCCGACGGTTACGCGAGCCAGGTCCTCGCCGAGCTCGAAGCACGCCTAGCGACCGCCATCGGCTCCGTACAAAAAGGCCGGGAAGCATTAACCCCCAAGCCTCAGGCGCCACCC
>CAXUFI010000311.1:0-3432 GCA_964250245.1 uncultured bacterium | reverse complement strand
GTCCGAGCGTGAGCGCGATGCCGAAGAAGAGCGCGGAGATGACGCCCGTCCAGGGCGGGCCGTACGTCGCGAGCACGGCGGTCGCGAGCGCCGGCATCGCGACGCCGGCCACGGAGTCGAGCGACGAACCGACGCCGAGCACGGTACCGCGGACGCTTTCGGGAGCCGCCCCCGAGAGCAGCGTGGCGAGCGTTACGTTAATGATCGACGTCGCGAAGGCGAAGGCGACCTGTGCGATGAGGATACGCGTGATGTCGTGTAAGAACGGTATCGACAAAAAGAAGAGACCGCCGGCGGCGAAGCCGATATTCGACGTCGGCCGGACGCCGAAACGGTCGACGAGCCGCCCGACGACGGCGAGTTGAAAGAAGACGCTCAGCACGCCGAAGACGGCGAAGACGTAACTCGTTTGCGACGGTCCGAAGCGAGCGACTTGCGCGAGCACGAGCGCGTACACCGCGAACCACGCGAAGAGTCCGAGCGACGACATCAGCCGCTGCACGAGCACGGGCGCGACGTCGCGGTCGCCGAGGAAGCGCAGGATCTCGGCGAACGACGCCACGCTCGCCGTCTCGCCGCGGGCCGCGATGTCTTCGGGCAGCAGATAGACGGTAACGACGAGCGTTACGATTTGCAGGGCGGCGGCGAGCAGAAACGGGACCGCGTAACCGAATCGCGCGAATAGGAGGCCGCCCGCCACGGGCCCGAGGACGAAGCCGGCCGAGAAGGCGGCTCCGACGTAAGCGAAGGCGCGCGAACGGTCGTGCGGAGCGACGCGGTCGGCCACGTAGGCTTGCGTGACGCTCACGTTTCCGCCCGAAATGCCTTCGACGACGCGCGCGACGAACACCCAGCCGAGCGAGGGCGCGACGGCGAGCATCACCCAGCCGATCGTGGCGCCCACCTGCGAGACGATCAGGACGCTCTTGCGTCCGATGCGGTCGCTCACGTTTCCCCACACGGGGCCGGCCAAAAATTGACAGAAGGCGAAGGCCGAAAAAATGACGCCGACGACGACCGTCGAGGCGCCGAAATGTTTGATGTAGTACGGCAGAATCGGCAGCATGATGCTGAAGCCGAGGATATCGATGAACGTAATGCCGAGGATCGGCAACAGTGTTGCAAGCATCGCCGTGAGCGCGTTAGCGTTGCGTCTCTGCTCGAGGTCCCCTTGTCGCCGCTACGTCAGGTGAGCGCTTCCACGTACGACCCGTACTCGAGTTCGTGCACGATGGACGGCCGGCGCGGCAGCCAGCCCAGGTCCGCTCTGGCGCGTTCGGCGGAAACGCGCTGATCGAGCGTCAGACACGCGCCCCATTGGCCCATGATTTCTGCCGGAATCGACGTCGTCGCGCCCCCGGCGCCCGCGCCCCGGCTCGCGGCCTCGGCGATCTCGCGCATCGAGAAAGCGTCGTCGTTGACGGCGTTATACGCGCGGCCCGGCCGGCCGCGTTCGAGAGCGAGCGCGATGAATTCACCGAGGTCTTCGATGTCGATCGTCGCCCAGCGATTATCGCCTTCTCCGACCAGCGTCGCGGCGCCGCGCTCGCGAGCGGACTCGCGAAACATACCCGCCGTGCCCTTCCCGCGGCCGTAAATGATTCCGGGCCGGACGTTGAGCGCGCGTATGCCGATCCGCGAGAGATCCAGCGACGCCCGCTCGAGTTCGAAGAGCCGATCCATCAGCGGCGGCGGCCGCAACGGCGCGTCTTCGGCGACGATCTCGCCGTCGGTCGAGCCGTAAATCCACGCGTCGCTCAGCAGCAGGAACGTTTTCTCGGTCCCGGCGAGCGCCTTGCCGATCGCCTTGATCGCTTTGAGTTCGAGCGGTCCGCCGTCGGGGTCGGCGATGCGCGCCGCGTAGACGACGGCATCGGCGGCGCGGGCGGGGCCGGCGAGGGTAGCGGGTCGCGCGAGGTCTCCCGGTATGGCGCTCGTGCCGCGCGCCTCGAGCGTCGCCCGCGCCGCGTCGCTGCGGGCCAGACCGATGATTCGATGCCCTCTCGCCGTCAGCGCTTCATCGATCGCCGTCCCGACGTAGCCCGTGGCACCAATGAGAAGAACATTCATCGAGCGTGTGCTTTCCGTCCGGGCCAACTGGGTACGACATAGCCCGCGGGCGTGTTCCCTTGTGAAACGGTATCGGCCGTCGTCGGCCGCCGCTTAAGAAAAGGTCGAAAATTCGAACTGCTACGATCGGCGCTCGTTCGAGCGTCGCGCTCGTCACCGGCGGGTCGCGCGGCATCGGCGCGGCGACGGTACGGGCTCTCCACGCCGCCGGCCACGCCGTGTTCTTCACGTACGCTCGTGCGGCGGCGACTGCGGACGAGCTCGTACGCGAGCTCGGCCCCGAACGGGTTGCGGCGGCGCGCTGCGAGCTCGCCGCCGGGCACACGATGCCGGAGGTTTTCGAACGCTGCCTGGAACGGTTCGGGGCGCTCGACGTGCTCGTCAACAACGCGGCCGTCTACGCCGACAATCCGTTCGACGGCGACGACTACGCCGCGTGGCGGGCCGGCTGGGAGCGCACGTTCGCGGTGAACGTTTTCGCCGCGGCCGACTGCGCGTGGCTCGCGCTGCGGGTAATGCGCCGGAACGAGCCGGGCGAGCGCGGCACGCGCGGCCGGATCGTCAACGTCACGTCACGCGCCGCCCACCGGGGCGAGGTGACGTTCGCGGATTACGGCGCGAGCAAAGCCGCGCTCGCCAACCTGACGCGGTCGCTCGCGCGCGCTTGCGCGCCCGAGGGCATCGTCGCCTTCAACGTCGCTCCGGGTTTCATCGAGACGGAGATGGCGGCCGAAGCGTTGCAGGCCCATGGTGACGCGATCCGGGCGGACATCCCGAGCGGGCGCGTCGGCACGCCGGCCGAAGTTGCGGCGATCGTCGCGTTCCTGGCCTCGGGCGCGGCCGACTACGCGACCGGTACCACGATCGACGTCAACGGCGCCTCCTACGTCCGGTAGGCAAAGCCCGCCGCGGCGCGAACAAGCGGCGGGCTTGCCCTGGTGGCGGAATTGGTAGACGCGCTGGTTTCAGGTATCAGTAACCGCAAGGTTGTGGGGGTTCGAGTCCCTTCCTGGGCATGGCTTCTCGAGTGCCGGAACGTGCGCCGTCCGGCGACGAAGGCGGGAGGCGGGGTTCACGGCAGGCCCTAAGATGATGGGAGCCATCTCTTGGGGGTTCCGCGTTGCCTGAAACGATCGTACACGTGACACTGCCCGAAATGGGCGAGTCGGTCACCGAAGGATCGATCGTCGAGTGGCGCGTCCGCGCCGGTTCGTACGTCGAGGCCGGCGCGCCGCTCGTCGACGTAACCACCGATAAGGTGGATGTCGAAGTGCCGGCCCCGGCCGCCGGCCTCGTCGTTAAACTCGTCGCCGAGGAAGGCGCGACGGTCCCCGGCGGCGGCACGCGCGCCGAGATCGACAC
>CAXUFI010000310.1:0-3447 GCA_964250245.1 uncultured bacterium | reverse complement strand
CCCCCGGCTCGCGGACCGCGGCGCTATTGAGCGAAACTTTGTCGCAGCCGGCGCGCAGCAGCGCGCGCACGTCGTCCGCGCTCGAAACGCCGCCGCCGACGGCGAACGGAATCGTCAGCTCGGCCGCGACCGCGCGCACGACGTCGCGCATCGCCTGCCGGCCTTCGAGTGTCGCCGCGATATCGAGAAATACGAGTTCGTCCGCACCGCGGGATTCGTAGAGCCGCGCGAGTTCGACCGGGTCGCCCGCGTCTTTGAGGCTCACGAAACGCGTGCCTTTGACGACCCGGCCCGCCGTGATATCCAAGCACGGCACGATGCGGCGCGCGAGCATCGGTGCCGGCCTACGCGGCTTCGCCGGCCGCCGTGCGGCCCGCCACACCGTCGTAGGCGATGACGAGCAGCGCGAGATCGTCGTGGACGGCGCCGCCGCTGCGCGACCGGACGGCCGCCACGAGATCGTCGGCGCAGGCCTGCGGATCGTGCGACGACGCGCGCAGCAGGTCCAGCGCCGCCGCATCTTCGAGGATGTCGCCTTCGACGTTACGCGCTTCGGTAAGGCCGTCGGTCGCGAGCACCACGAGGTCCCCGCGTTGCAGCCGCAGCGAACGGTTCTCGAACGTGAACGTCCGGTCGAGCCCGACGATCGACCCCGTCACCGCGAGCGGCTCGACTTCCTCACCGCGGCGCAGCCAGGCTCCGGAGTGACCGGCGCTCGCGTAGAGCAGCGTGCCGTCGACGACGTCGATCACCCCGACGAAGGCGACGACGAAGAGATTGGGATCGTCGATCGTATCGAGAAAGATCCGGTTGAATTGCGAGAGGATCTGGGCCGGATCGTTATTCGTCAACGCGAGCGTCCGAATCGAATACTTGACGAAGGCCGTGTTGACCGCCGCTTCGATGCCCTTGCCGCTCATGTCGGCGATCATGATGAGGCCGCGCGTCGCGTCCAAACGCCGGACGTCGAAGAGATCGCCGCCGACGGCCGCATCGCGGTCGGCCGATACGTAGGCGGTACCGAGGCGCGAATGCGGCAGGACGTCGAGATCGGTGCGGAAGGCGCCCTGCAACGTCTCGACGATCGACGATTCGCGCTCGAGCACCTCGAGAATTTGCGCGCGCGAAGCGACGAACACGACCGCGATGACGCCGAAGACGAGAATCGACGCGAGCCCGCCGATCAAGGCTTGATTGATACGGCGCTTGAGCTCGTCCTGAGCGAACTCGAGCCGCCGTTTGAGCAGATCGCCGACGCGCTGCTTCTCGCCGACCAGCTGGTCGATGTAGACCTTGCCGTAGGTTTGCCGAAAGAGCGCGTAGGGGGCTTTGGGATTTTTGCGCAGCGGCTCGGCCACGTCGCGAAGCCAGAGATGATGGAGATTGCGCATCTGCGCGATGGACGAACGGAGCCCCGGAATGCCGAGCGTACGCGTCGTCGCTTCGAATTCCGTCAGCGCCGCGGGAAACTCGTCGGAACTCGTGCCGCTCATATCGTTATTAAGGAGAAACGGCGTGCTCCAGGCGACGAAACCCCGCAGACCCGCCTCTTGATCGATCTGAATCGTGACGAGTCCGTCGAGTTGCTGCTGCGCCCGGACGAATTGCTGCTCGATTCCCGCCGCGCTATCGAGCTGAGTGTAGATCCGGACCGAGATAAAAACCGCAATCGCGATAATGGCAGCGATGAGCACGCCGAGCAATAATGCCCGGCGCAAATTCTCAGTCCGGAAGAGCGTGCGTTTCGGTTCCATTTAAAAGGGGTGACTCGAGGCGACGCCCAGATTCGAACTGGGGAATAGAGCTTTTGCAGAGCTCCGCCTTACCACTTGGCTACGTCGCCTTAACCGTAATTCGACCGGTTCTTGGAGCGGGTGGCGGGAATCGAACCCGCGCGTCAACCTTGGGAAGGTCGCAAGCTACCATTACATCACACCCGCAGTCGGGCCGAGTGCAGCGGCTTCTCCCTGTCGATAGGGGCGTTCCTCTGCGGGCCCCCGTAGCGGGGCCTTAGCCCTCGAGCGTGGTGAAGCCCCGCGTGACCTTGGCGAGCAGCTCCACGAGCGTTTTCTTTTCGGCCGTCGTGAGCGCGCGCATCGCGGCCCGATTCTTCGCAAAGTAGCCCGGCAGCATCGTCTGCACCATCCGCCTCCCCGCGCGCGAGAGCGAGACGTACGACACGCGACGATCCTCGGTGCTGGCCCGGCGTTCGATAAACCCGTCGCGCTCGAGTCCCGCTACCAACCCCGTCACGTTGGCTTGCGTCGTTCCCAGATAGCGACGTAAGTCGGAGAGGGAAATCGGCGCCGCTTCGGCTTGCAACACGATTAATACGCCGAATTTTTGCGGCGTAAGTCCCGCTTCCATAAACCACGTGCCTAATGCGTTCTCGACGCGTTGCGCGGTCGTACGCAAGGCGAGAAGCGAACGCACGGCCGCTCCGTCGAATTCGGAGAAGCGCTTACGATGACCGCTAAAGTGCGCTTCCGGCCAACCGACGATATCTTCCGGGGCCTGCACGTCGCCGTCTCTCATGCGCCTATGCTAGCATAAGGTCGCAGGAACTAAGGCAGCGATGCTTTTTAAATTAGCCGGCGGGTTATGAAGGAATTCTTCATCGTTTGCTGCGTCGTCGCGCCGGTTCGGACGCAGTAATGCTTTTCCCCAAGGGGGCTCCCAATGGTAACGCTAAAATTCGAAGATGCGCCGCGCTGCGTTTAACTTGCGGTGAAGTGCGTCGCACGTTCGGCGGCGAAGCGCAGAACGATGTAGACATCGCGAGCCACGTAACGATGTCACGATCGACGACGCCCGAACGTGTCCGGCGTAGCCGGCGGGATTCGCGGACGCGGCTGCACGAACCGGCGTTACGAGACGAGGCTGCGCGATCGCGAGCGTCCGCACGCTACGGAAAGGAATGTCGATGGCACTGCAAGTTACGTGTCCCCTCTGCAAACGGACGATCGCCGGAGACGACGAAGATGCGCTCGTCGCGGCCGCCGACGCGCACGGCGACGAAAATCACGGCATGCGCGCGCCGCGCGAGATGATCGTCAGGAACGCCGTTTCGAGCTGACGCTCGGGGCTACTCGTTCATCCGTTGAAAAAATGCACGATGGTCGTCACCGAGCGCGAGATCGGCGCGGTTCCCCGCTTCAAACCACTGCCGCCACTCGAGCGGCTCCGCGTACGGCAGGAAGAGCCCGCCGTCTAAGTTCTGCAGCACCGGGCCCGTCCAGCGGACTTCGTCGGTCTTGGTGTAGATGCGCAGCCGGTCGCCGCGCCACAGCGCATGAAGACCCGCGTACTGATCGCCCGGCACGCGCCGCGGCATGCTGCGGCTGATCGGTCAGGCGCTGCTCGTGCAGCATCGCGTCTCGGGACGCGTCGCGATCGAGGAAAAGCCCGATGTGCTGTGGGACCGGCCGGACCTGGAGCGTCTCTACG
>CAXUFI010000309.1:0-3451 GCA_964250245.1 uncultured bacterium | reverse complement strand
AACTCGGCGACGGTCGCCGCCCGCAGCGGCAGCGCCAGCAGATGGTACGCCACGTCGTAACGCGGCTCGCGGCCGAGGTAATCGACGGCGCCGATGTCGAGCAGCATGGTGAAGCCTTGGCCCCGCAGCTCCGTCAGCTTCGCCGCGATCTCGTCGGGGGCGACCCGGAAGATCTCGGCGTCGTCGAGCGGGGCGCGGACGCCCGGCGGGTCGAGCGCGACGCCCGCGATGGAGGGCGCTTGCGAACTCGGCACGGTTACGCCCGCGCCAAGATTCCGCCGCGGCCGCCCTGGCGGATCTGCTGCTGAATGAGATTGAGCGCGTAGAGCAGACCGTCCGGCGTCGGCGGACAGCCGGGCACGTAAACGTCGACCGGGATCACGGTGTCGACGCCCTGGACGATCGCGTAGTTATCGAAGACGCCGCCCGAACTCGCGCAGGCGCCCATCGAGATCACCCACTTCGGGTCGGCCATCTGATCGTAGAGCCGTTTGATGATCGGCGCCATCTTCTGGGCGACGCGGCCCGAGACGATCATGAGATCGGCCTGCCGGGGCGACGCGCGAAAGACCTCCGAGCCGAACCGTGCGATATCGTAGGTGGCGTTGGTAACGCTCATCATCTCGATCGCGCAACAGGCGAGCCCCATCGTCAGCGGCCAGACGGACGAACTCTGCGCCCACCGCGCGACGTCGTCCATCTTTCCGAGCAGAAACTGACCCGGCATTACCTCCATTGGAAGCCCCCTTTACGCCAGACGTAAGCGTAACCGATCCCCAGAACGATCACGAAGACAATCATCTCGAGCAGACCGTAGGCGCGCAGCGCGTGCATTTGGACCGCCCAAGGATAGAACGATGCCGCCTCCACGTCGAAGACGACGAAGAGCATGGCGACGAGGTAGAAGCGGATCGGAAAGCGGCCGGACACGTCCGACGTCGGCTCGACGCCGCACTCGTAGGCATCGGATTTCGTAGCGCTCGGGTGGCGCTGCGCGAGCAGCCCGGGAATGATGCAGAACGCGACCGATGCAACGAGCGCGACCGCGAGAAACACGGCGACGGGAGCGTAGGGATTCATCAACGTCTGGGGTTTCGCAAGGGGCGGGGCGGTCCTCCGGCGTGGAGAATGGTCCGCGCGAGATGCGCGCTACGAGCGATAGACGACTACCCTTACGCGGCGGTTTCCGGGCCGCCGCCGGCGCCCTGCTCGGCGCCGCCGCCTTCACCACGCTGCTCGGCGCCAAGGGCTGCGACCCCAATTATATCGGCGTTCAGGACTACGGCTCGATCCAGGGCAACGCCGTCGATCAGAAGGGCCGGCCTTTGAGCGGCGCGATCGTCTACGTCGGTTCGCTCGCGACGATCCGCAGCGGGCCCGACGGGTCCTTTCTGCTCCCGCACGTGCCGTCGGGCGAGCAGACCGTGAACGCGTCGCTCGGCGGCTATCAGACCGGCTCGGCGACGGTGATCGTGGCGAAAGATAAGCAAGTGTCGGCCGGCAACATCGTGCTCACGCAGGTGACGGCGAACCCGTAGCGGCCGGCGGAGCGACGGTGTGTAATTCGATCAAGCGGTAACCGTTCGCCTCGATGGAGAGCGCGATCGCGCCCGACTCCGCGGCTCCGCGCAGATCGCCGCGCTCCCATTCGTGCCGCTCGCTGTTGTAGATCCGGACGTCATAGCCGGCCCGCGGATCGAGCAGCGCGACGATGTTCAGCGGCACGGTCGTCGTTTGCGGGCCGACGTTGCCGATGAGGATGACGATCGCCTCGGGTCGCCGCAGCGCCACGACGACGGCGCTGTCCGAGTAGACCCGCACGCCGGAGGAGACGTCCTCCTCGAAGCGCTCGCTCGGAAACTCCGTCTCGTTTTCGGCCGTGGCATACAGCTGGATCCCGCTCTGCTGGCGCACGGCGAAATATGAGAGTTCCCCGCCGTGATACGGGAGCCGTCGCAGGGCGAGCCACTTCCAGCCCGCCGGCACCAACGGGTTGATTCGCGGCGGTCCGTTCGTGACCATGAGTCCGCACACGCCTTCGACGGCCGCCCAGAGATAACGCGGCGGCTCCCAAGGACTCAGCCGCATGCCGCGATTGATCAGGCTCTCGCCGTCGAAATACTCGCCGAACTGTCCCGGCACCGTATTGTTTTGCTTCGGGTCGGCGCCGTAATGCCGAAACGACGCGCTGAGCGCCCGGACCATGAAGTCCGGGTGATAGCGTGCCGCCGAGAAAGCGTACCACCACGTCAGGCCGGGCCAGACGCCGCCGAGCAGGCCGACGCTCCCCGCGGGGTCGTAGAGCGGATCGTCGCGCGATACCGTCCGCAAGCCGGCGGCCGTCCAGAAATCGCGCGCGTTAAGCCGGCTGATGATCCGGAAGCCCGTCTCCTCGTCGCACACGCGGAACATGACGGGAAAAATCTGATCTCCGGTTACGTCGGTGTGGATCGTACCGTCCGCGTCGATGTTGAGATAGTACAAGCCGTTATCCGGATTGCGCAGATGGTCGTCCATGGCACGCCGGATGCGCTCGTAGCCGTCGCGAAATTCCTGCGCGTCGGGCTCGCGTCCGACGCTCTGCGCGAGATGCGCTGCGGCTCGCAGCGCGGCCGCGCACTCGGCGTTGATTTCGGTTACGGCGCCGTTGAGCGTGTAGCCGGCGATTACGTTCCGCCAGCCGGCGATCGCCCAGACGTTGCCGCGCGGGTCGCGCGCGGTACAGAAGACGAGGCCTCGCTCGTCCACCTGCGAGAGGATGTAACGTGCGGTTTTCGCGACGCTCGGATACATCCGCTCGAGCCAAGCCAGGTCGCCCGTGCTTCGCACGTGATGGTTGACCGCCAAGACGTACAGCGGCGTGTCGTCGTTGATGTTGAGCCCGTCGTCTTCGGCCGCCCCGTCGCGAGCGTTGTAATACTCCGGAATCTTTCCGTCGCCGTATTGCACCTCGGCGAGCTTCTCGAGCAGCAGGCGCGAGAAGTCCGGTAAGAAGTGGTCGTTGCCGTAGACGAACCACGCCGCGTCGCGACCGACGACGTTCGACGACACGCCCGGTTCGTTCGTAAACGCCGGACCTTGCGGATACTGCGCCATCACGCGGCGCATGTTGACCTTGCTCCAGAGCGCGCCTTCGTTAACGTTCCGGTCCGGCGTGAGCACCTCGGCGATCTGCAGCGTCCGTTCGAGATAGGCGACGGTGGCGGCGAGAGCGTCTTCGGCGCGGGGCAGCGCCTCGTAGGCCGCGAGTGCGGCCGCCTGCGAATCTTGGAAGACGGCGCAGATGAACGCGAAGCACGCCGTTTCGCCCGCTTCCAGATCGAGATCGAGTTGCAGCGCACCGAGGCTATCGCCCGTGTCGCCGGTCGCATTCGTCAGCGGGTGCAGATGCGTCGGATCGTACACGCGTCCGAAGTCGAGCGTCGTCGCGTATCGTGTCGGCGGCCGGCTC
>CAXUFI010000308.1:0-3453 GCA_964250245.1 uncultured bacterium | reverse complement strand
GCCGCGTCACCGGCGCGCCGTTAATGAGGTTTCCGACCCAATAGATCGTCACCGACGGCGCGTCCACGGCGCGCGCGAGGTGGAGCGGACCCGTATCGTTACCGACGACGAGCCGCGCTCGCGCGAGCACCGCCGCGAAGGCCCCGAGGCCGACCCGGCCCGCGATATCGCGCGCCGGCCGCCGCATCGCTGCCACGACCGCGGCCGCGAGCGGCGCCTCGGACGCGTCGCCGCTGATGACGACCTCGAAGCCCGCAGCGGCGAGCCGGTCGCCGAGCCGGGCGAACCGGTCGACGGGCCGGCGCCGCCGTTCGTCGGTCGCCCCCGGATGGAGGACGACGAACGGCTCCGGCCCGAGCGCCAACGCCTCGCTCTCGGCGCGGTCGCGTTGCGTTACCACGAGGTGCGGTTCGAGCCGGACCGGAGGCGCGCCGAGCAGCGCGACGACTTCCAGATAGCGCAAGATCTCGTTGTGATAGTAGATATAACGGACCCAGCGGTCGAGGGGCTCGGCATCCGGAGCCCGCATGCCGGCGCTGCAACGGGCGCCGAGCCGCGCCAGGAACGGATTGGACGCCTTGCCGCCGCCGTGCAGCTGGATCGCGACGTCGAACCGTTCCGCGCGCATGGCCGCCAGAAATGGTTCGGGCGCGGGCGCCTCGTCCGGACCGCCGCCCGGCACGCCCGGGATGCTGATGCCGCCGATCGGCGGTAACACGACGACGCGGTCGATCGGTCCGGGCCGGCCGCGCAGAAACTCGGCGTGCCAGTCGCGCGCGAGCAGCGTGATCTCCGCCGCGGGATACGCGGCGCGCAGCGCCTCGAACGCCGGGAGCGAAAAGATGAAGTCGCCGATCGAATTAGCGCGCAGGACCGCGATCTTGCGGACGCCCGGCACGCGTTCAGCGAGCGGCATCGCGCGCCCGCTCTCGCAATTCGGCGTACAGTTCCGTCGCGTTGACGGCGCGGTCTTCGACGGTCGTCGGCAGACATAAGTGATACGTGCCGCACGGCAGTACGCCGCAACCGCCATAGCGTTCGAGAAGGAGAAATTGCACGAGCGCGTCTTCGCCCGCGTGCTCGCGCGGCAGGCGCCGCCAAAAGCCGAACCCGCCGACCGCGAGCAACTTCGCCCGGTCGTAGAGCACGTTCGCGCCGCCCACCCAAGCGACTTTATAGCGAACCGTCGCGCCGCCGGCTGCAAACTCGCGCTCGAGATGCAGCGCGTTGGCGGCGGAATTAACGCGGTGGCGGTCCCACGGGATCGCGTCCGGCGCGAAGGGTTCGGGCTCGACGCGGCCTTGCCAGGGCTCGAAATAGCGCGTCTCGTGCGGGCGCACGTCGCCCAGATAGCCGAGTCCCGCGGCCGCCGCGCCGACGAAGCCGCAGCGCTCCTCGAGCATCACGCGCACCATCCGCTCGATCGTGCCGGGATCGAGCAGCACGTCGTCGTCGAGGTAGTGCACGAAGGGCGCGCTCGCTTCGCGCAAGAGGAACTCGCGCTGCTCCGCGAGCCCCAGCCGCTCGTCGCGCGGGTGAACGGTAACGCGATGGCCGTGCCAGCGCAACGCCTCGCAGACCGTGCGAAGTTCGATATCGTCCGTGTACCGTTCGTGGGGCGGCGTTTGGTCGGCGATCGTCACGTCGAAGCCGCGCCAGCTCTGGCCGAGCAAGCTCGTGAGCGTCATCGCGAGGCCGGTCTTGCGCCGGTACGTCGGGATGAGGACGTCGAGGCGCGGAGACGGCGCGTCGAGCGCAGCCGGAGAGGCCGTCATGCGGCTTCCGTACCCGCTCATTCGAAAACGAGCGGCTGGAAGTCCGACAGCAGCCGGAACGGGACGGCCGCCCGGCGTTCGAGGTCGGCGACGGCCGCGCGCGAGGCGGCGAAGCGCCGCACGTGCAGCGTATCGGCGATCCGCACCAGCCGCGCCGCCTGCGGCTCGATCCCGGGCGCCATCTTGAGGGCCGCCGCCACGGCGAGTTCGCGCGTCGGCATGACCATCGGCAGCCGCGCGTTCTCGGCGGCCGTCGTCGTCAGCGCGTTGAGGTAGGTCGCGCTCGGATCGTAACTCGCCGCGAGCTCGGCCGTCACGACGTCCGCCAGACCGACGCCGTTGCCGTTCCCTTCGCCTTCGGGCGTCAGGCCGAGATAGGCCAGCCGCGCCACCGTCAGCGGACCGGCGAGATGCCGGCTCGGGAAGCGGCCGGTGACGTTGGGATCGCCGCCGCCGCCGCTGATGTTCTTCCCGACGCGGTCGACGACGAGCACGTCGAGTTCGGCGAAGGGAAGCCTCGGAAACGTCGCGCGGACGTCTTCGAGCAGGGCGGCTTCCCGCGCGAGCAGATCGTGCGCCGGCAGCGCGACGAACCGGCACGGCCGTTCGTCGGCGTTCTCGAGAATGGCGAATCCGAACGCCACCTTGCCCGTGGCGAGGACCACGGCCGCGGCGGCGGGGACGTTCTCGTGCATGGCGCCCCAGCCGGGCGCGTGCACCGAGCGGGCGCCGTCCCGCTTGCCGAGTCCGATCGCGAGCATCTTGGCGGGGCCGCTCTCGATCGGGCCGCGATACGACGTGTGCAGTTTCACGCGGTTGACGACGATGACGGCATCCGCGGCGAAGGCGTGCGCGTCCATGTAGACCTCGACCCCGGTCGCGGTCGTGCCGAGCGACACCGTGTCCATCGTCGCCGCGATCGGGCAGCCGAGCCGGTCCGGCGTGATCCCGAGGTGCGCAAGCACGCGCCGCTGCCCCTCGGCGTTGGAAGCGCCGTGCGAGCCCATCGCCGGGACGACGAACGGTTGCGCGCCCGCGGCCTTGAGTTCGCGGACGAGCGCGCGGGCGATCTCGTCGATACTGGCAATGCCGCGACTGCCGATGCCGATCGCGACCCGGCCCGCGGGCAGCGCGACTCCGCGTAGCGCCGCGCGGACCGCCGCCGGGATATCGTCGATCGGCGTCCGCTCCGGCAGCCGCTGTTCCACGAGCGCGACCTCCGGAAAAACGACGTCCGAGAGCACGGCGCGCAATTCGGCGGAGAGCGAAAAATCGATGGCGGGCCCTCGCTTGTGAATGTAAGACCGGCGGTTGCGCGCGGGGCGCGCGTCGCTCGGGAGAAGCGCGCGTTCGCCGCGAAGCTCAGCGTCTATGGTGCAACGAGCGTCCGCAACGGCCCTAGGCGATCGTCTCTTCGCGCGCTTCGCGCAGTTGCGGCACGACCGGCCCGATTTACGCGCCGCCGCTTACGCCCGGCTCCTTGCGGTTAGCGAAGCGGAACTGGTCGCCGCGCGGGCGACCGCCGGCGAAGCGGTCGCGCTCGCTGCGGACCCGCGCCGAATACTTGCCGCCGTGCCGTCGCTCGGCCCCGTGACGGCGCGCTCGCGCAGCAGGGACGCCGTGCTCGCGTGTCACGGCGTCTACGGCGCGCCCGACATCGGCGGGCCCACGGGGGTCG
>CAXUFI010000307.1:0-3455 GCA_964250245.1 uncultured bacterium | reverse complement strand
GCAGCTCCGAGCACGCCTTCGGCAACGCCATCGACCGCGCCGGCGCCCGCCTCGGCGCCCGGACTGCACCCCGCTTAGCGCGCCACGGGCATGGAGCGTCCCTGGTACCGTTCGTTCAATTGGGTGATGGCGGGCGCGGCGGTCGTCCTCGCGCTCTGCGGCGTCCTCTTCATTAATTCGGCGGACCTGCACGAACCCGATGCCGGCGGCGAGTGGCGCAAGCAGCTCGCGTACATCTTCATCGGCGTGACCGGGATGGCGATCCTTTCGGCGATCGACTATCACAAGTGGCAGCGCTGGGCGTTCGGACTCTATATCGCGAATTTGCTCCTGCTCGGGCTCGTCATGGTCGGCGGCCGGAGCGCGCTCGGCGCGCAGCGTTGGATCAACCTCGGTCCCGTGCAATTCCAGCCCTCGGAACCCGCGAAACTCATCCTCGCGATCTGCCTCGCGGCGCTGCTCGCGCGCACCGCGACCGTCGGCTGGCGCGAAATGGCGACCGCGATCGCGGCGGTCGGCTTGCCCGCGTTATTGATCCTCAAGCAGCCCGATCTCGGCACGGCGCTCGTCTTATTCGCGATCCTCACGGCCACGCTGTTCTTCGGAGTAACGCGCACGTGGTTCTTCGGCGCGTATGCCGCGGCCGGGACGCTCTTGGGCGTCCTCGCCGTGCAGACCAGCATCATCCTCAAACCGTTTCAGCGCAACCGCTTGCTCGTTTTCTTGCATCCCGATGCCGATCCGCAGGGCGCGGGCTGGAACCTCAACCAGTCGAAGATCGCCGTCGGCAGCGGCGAGCTCTTCGGTAAGGGGCTGTATCACGGCACGCAAACCCAGCTGAATTTCGTGCCCGAACATTCCCGCGATTTCATCTTCACCGTCGTCGGCGAGGAGTTCGGCTACGTCGGATCGATCGCGCTGCTCGCGCTCTATGCGGTCGTCCTCTTCGGCGCGGTGCGCGCGATGCTCGCCGCCCGCGACCGCTTCGGCCTCCTGCTCGCGGCGGGTCTGATCGCGATGCTCGTGTTCCACATCACGATCAACATCGGCATGACCGTCGGCATCATGCCGATTACGGGTATTCCGCTGCCGTTCTTATCGTACGGCGGCACGGCTATTCTGACCGACTTCGCCGCGGTCGGGCTGCTGCTCAATATTTACCTGCAGCGTAATAAACTCGTTTTTTAGCGAACGCGCCGCCGCCGCGGCTGCCGCTGAAGGACCCTCCCGGTGCCCCGGCCAACAGCGGTTCATCCGATTTCAGATTTTCGCGAGCGCGCCGGCCTTCGGCCGCGACCGCAACGCAGTTTATCGGAAGAACTCCCGGTCGCGCCGCTTCTACGTACGTGTAGGCTGCGGTCAGGGTGCGCCGCCCGTCATCCGGCGGGCAGGTACAACTTCAGTCCCGTGGCGCCCGTACGAAGCGGCGCCTCAAGTCGAAAGGCAATAACGTGCCAACAGAGATCCTCATTTCGAGCGACCCCTGGGAGAACCGGGTCGCCATCCGTGAGGACGGCCAGCTCGCCGAGATTTACTTCGAACGCGAAGAGAAGGTCATCGGCTCGATCTTTAAGGGCAAGGTGATGAACGTGCTTCCCGGGATGGGAGCGAGCTTCATCGACATCGGCCTCGGGCGTAACGCGTTCCTCTACGTCGACGACATCAATAAAACGCCGTTGAATATCGGCGACGTCGAGATTACGCAGGGGCGCACCGGCTGGACGATTACCGAGAAGATCAGCAGAGGCGACGACGTCCTCGTACAGATCGTCAAGGAACCGCGCGGGCTCAAGGGCGCGCGCATTTCGACGAACATCTCGCTCCCGGGCCGCTACCTCATTCTCATGCCGACGGGTAAGTATTCCGGCGTCTCCCGTAAGATCGAAAGCGCCGAGGAACGCAACCGGCTCAAGACGATCATGAAGATGATCCGGCCGCCCGAGATGGCGACGGTCGTGCGCACTGCGGCCTCGGGCGTGAGCCAATCGGAATTAATCGCCGACCTCGGCGTGCTGATACGCATGTGGCACGGGATCCTCGAAAGCTATAAGCGCGCGCAAGCTCCCGCCCTCATTCATAAGGATATGAATCTCGTTTTCAAAGCGGCGCGCGATTTTATAACGCCCGAAGTCGATCGCGTGCTTATCGACGATCGCGAAGATTTCGAGAAGGTGCGCGACTTCATGCGCCTGCTCGGGCCGCAGTACGTCGATCGCATCGAATATTACAATAGCGGGCGTTCGCTCTTTAAAGATTTCCATGTGGACGAGGAAGTCCAGAAGTTGCTGCGCCCGAAAATCAATTTGCCCTCCGGCGGCTCGATCGTTATCGAGACGACGGAAGCGCTCACGGTCATCGACGTCAATAGCGGCAAGTTCACGGGCGGCCGCAATCTCGAAGATACGATCGTTAAGACCAATATCGAGGCGGCCGCGGAAATCGCGCGTCAAGTGCGTTTACGCGATATCGGCGGCATCATCGTTTGCGATTTCATTGATATGTCCACGGAGGCGGCCCGCAGCCGCGTCATCTCGACGCTCGAGACGGGCTTGCGCCGCGACCGGACGCGGACGACGATCCAATCGTTCTCGGCACTCGGCTTACTCGAATTTACGCGCAAACGCGTGGGCAAGGATCTCTCGGCGCAATTGCGCGGGCCGTGCCCGACCTGCGACGGGCTCGGCAGCGTCATGTCGCCCGAGTCCGTGGCGATCGAGGCGTTTCGCGAAATTCGTCGCTTCGGCCACGCGCATAACGGCGGCACTGCTACCCGTAAGCCGATATCGGTCGTCTCCGCGCCGACGGTCGGCGCGCAAATCGAATATTGGTACGAGGCCGAACTCGCCGATCTCGAACGCGAACTCGACACCAAGATCGCCGTGCGCGTCGATGCGGCGCTGCATCCCGAACGGATGCGCGTCGAACAACAGGGTGAGACGGCCGCCGCGGCGGCACCGAACGTTCGCGTCGGCGACGAATTGGAAGTCGACGTCGTACGCGCGCGCTTACCGAGCGCCCATTCGGCGCTCGCGATCGTCGGCGACCGCCTGGTCGAGATCGAGAACGCCGTCAACCTCAATGCCGACACGGTAAAAATAAAAGTTATCGACATCGACGACGACGGCTCCATTCTCGCGGAACCCAGGAGCCCCGTCGTCGCGCTCGTGGACGTTAAGAAACGGCGCCGTCGCGGCGGCCCCGGCCGCCAGGGCGAAGCGACGCCCGCGGAACAGGAAGAACAACTGCGCGAACTCGCGGAGGAAGCCGCCAAAGGCCTCGGCGGCCGCCCCGCGCTCGGTATCTCGACCTCGGCCGAAGCCGAGGCCGAAGACGCCCAGGAGCGCGAACATACTGCAACCGCTCCGCCGCTGGCCACGGTCACGCCGCTTCACGCGGTCCCCGAATATGCCGCCATCGATGCGAACGGCGAAGGCCGGGCGTTCGCCTCGTACGGC
>CAXUFI010000306.1:0-3469 GCA_964250245.1 uncultured bacterium | reverse complement strand
GGCGTAGCGGGCGCGTGAGAGTGGCGAGTCCGATCCCGCAGGTACGTTGCTCCTATTAAATATGCCGGAGGCCCATCATCGACGACACGAACGCAGCCGAACAGCAGCCCTCACCGACGGCACCCGGGCCGCCCCCCGCGACCGAACCCTCGATTCTCGGCGGGTCGCGCCTCATCATACTGGCGGCGGCTTGCCTGATCTCCGTTTTTCTCGACCAAGCGACGGGCGGTGCGACGGGGGCGCTGCAACCGTACATGACCGGCTCGACCGGCGCGAGCATCGACGAGGGCCGCTGGCTCACCTCGGCTTACATGATGCCCTACTTCGTCGTCCTTCTCGTCACGCCGTATATCGTCGGGCGGGTAGGCCGGCGGCGCGTTTGGGCGGTGGGGCATCTGCTGTTCGCGACCGCCTGCCTCGGTTGCGCCGCGTCGAGCGATTCGTACGGGGCGCTGCTCTTTTGGCGCTTCGTCCAAGGCTGCGCGCAGGGGACGTTCTTCGTTTGCGCGGTCTCGACCGTGATTACGATCTTTCCGCCTAACATTGCGTTCCTCGGCCTGTCGTTTTTTGCCGGGACGTCGCTAGCCGGCGCCGCCGCCGGGTCCGCCGTCGGCGGTTACTTCGCAGACATCAATCAATGGACGGCGATGTTCGTCGTTTTCGCGGTGGTCGCGCTTCTTTCGTCGCTTGCGGTTTGGCTCGACGGGTTGGATACGGCGCCGATACGTCCGCAGGTTCCCTTCGATGGTTTCGGCGTAGCGCTGGCGTGCGTTGCTTCCTATGCGTTTATGTTCGTCACGCAGTTCGGTGAGCGCGACGATTGGTTCACGTCGCCCGTGATCGACACGTATCTCGCCATCTTGATCGTTACGATGGCGATCCTCGTTGCTTGGGAGGGCCGGCTAGCTCGAGCTCCCTTTCTCGACCTTCGTATGTTCCGTTTCAACAATCTTCGCTGGGGCGGGATCCTCGGTTTCGTACTGGGCATCCCCCTGTTCGGCGCCACGACGCTGGTTCAATATTTGCAGCAGTCGCTGCACTTCTCAGCGTCGCTCGCGGGCGGCGAATTGTCGCTGCGCATCGTGACGATCGTCATCATCGTACCGTTCGTCGCGACCGCCCTTTTGAAAAACCTCATCGACCTGCGAATCATCATCGTCCTGGGCTTCCTCTTCGTTACGCTTTCGTACACGCTGCAGTACTTCGCGACCACGTCGACTGCCTATTTCGGTTCGTTCGTAGCTTCGATACTGTTCTCGGGGTTCGGCTTCGCCATGCTCTTCTCGCCGATCGCATCGAGCATTCTCTTCACATTGCCGCAAGCGCTATTCACCCGCGGAATCGCGCTGTTTAAATTTCTGCTGACCGCCGGCGGGCTTTTCGCTACGGTCGTCTTGCAAGTGATCGTCGATCACCGCACGAGCCTGCACGCCACGGAACTCGGAGGCGCGCTCCAGCCCGGCGCGCCCGCCTTTCTCATCAATCCGGCTTTTACGAGCGCTTCGGCCGCGTTAGCGCCGCTTCTCTCGCAGCAAAGCATCACGCTTGCCTACGCGGACTCGTTTCTCTACACGGCTATCGTCGTCGTGCTGGCCGTGCCACTCACATTCGCCATCAAGCCGCCGGGAAAGTGAACGTTCGTCGTGCCGTATTCTGATCGTGATGCTTCGTGAAACGCTCTCTCTTCCTGCAGCTTGCGGCGGCGGCTGCCGCGGTTCCGCTCGCTAATCCGTTCGATCGCCGTCGCGGAGCGCTGGTACTGGCGGGCGGTGGCGCCCGCGGAGCGTACGAAGCGGGCTTTATTGAGGGTTTACGGCGCGCCTCGAAAACCTCCGACGGCTCGCCGCTGCCCAACATCGACATCGCCTGCGGAACGTCGATCGGATCGCTCAACGCGTGGTTCGTCGCGACCGGTCAGTATTCGACCCTCGCGGCGCTCTGGCACAACGTGGCAAGCGAACACGTCTTCAGCCTCAAACGGCGCTATGCGGCGACGACCAGCCCGCACGCATTCGTAATTACGAAGTTCCTGCAATCGATTTCGCTCGCGCGGGGGCTGACGCGGAACGATCAAGGCATGCTCGACGAAAGCGGTCTGCAGCGTTGGATCGACACGCACGTCGATCCGAAGGCCAAGCTTATCATGCCGTTCGTATTCACGACGACGAATCTCGATCGCGAGCGCCCGGAGCTGTTCTTCCGGCTGCCGTTTTCGCCGGACGCCGTCGATCGCGACTCTGCGGTAACGCATCTCCGGGCGGCCGTCGGCACGAACGTGAGCGTGCGCGTGGCCACCGACTCGCTGTTACCGCGTGCGCTTCGAGCCGCTAACTCGATCCCGATGCTCTTCGACCCCGTCGTGTTACCGGTCGAGGAGGGGACGAGGGATCGCTTCGTCGACGGCGGCATCGCGGACCTCGCGCCGATCGATGTCGGCCGTGCGGTCGCTCATGCGGTCTATGCGATCATCGTTCAGCCGAAACGTACGTCGCGGCAGCCGTACCGAAGCGCACTCGAGATCGGCATCGGTTCCTTCGGCGTCGCCGAGGAACGGATATTCGAAGGCTCGCTCCGTGCCAGCGCGCTCGCTTCCGAAAATAAGCGGCTCTTCGCAAACGAACCGCTCTCGCCACGGCAACGTCGCTTTCTCGACAACGTTCTGGACGTCGACCTCTTTCTGGCACGCCCGCTGCGCGAGCTGCCCGCCGGTACGGTCGACTTCGATCGCCAGGATAAGATCGACGCAACGTACGCGATCGGCCTCGCGGACGCGGCGCGGGGTTGGGTCCCGTTCACGACCGAGCGCAGCTCGTGATTTCGGGCCGGACTTCGCATCGTAGCCAACGTATGGACGAGTCGCCGCCGGCGGCGCGACGATCGTGTCCCGCTTACGCGCGTAAGCCGGTAAGAAGCGTTTCGACTATCGCGGTGAGGCGCATCCGGTACGGCTTCTCGGCGATGTTGCCGGTTTCCAGCGTCCCGACGGCCGCTGCCAACAGCATGGCGGCCGCCTTACGGTCGACGATGCCGGCCTCGCGTAAGGCTCCGGCGAGCAGAGCGCGCATTCGCGCGTAGAAGTCGGCGGTGACTGCAGCCGCCACGGTCGCGGTCGATGCGATGATTTCAACGGTATGGGGCGACTCAGCCATAAGCCGCGACGGCTTACCCTTCCAGGCGTCGAGAAACCCGACGAGCCGCTGCGTGAGGGTCCCCGGCCCGGCTAACGCGCGGCTCCCGTCGGCGAGAATGCCGGCGCATACCTTTTCCACGACGGCGCCGGTGAGCGACTCCTTCGAGTCGTAATATAGGTACACGGTGCCCTTGGCGATTCCGGCCTCGCGCGCTACGTCGTCGATCGACGTGCGCCGAATGCCGTAACGCAGGTAGAGTCGCTCCGCCGCCGCGAGTATCCGCGCGCGCTTCTCACCGCTTGACGCACTGACCATATTAGGTTATATGGTCAGTCACT
>CAXUFI010000305.1:0-3475 GCA_964250245.1 uncultured bacterium | reverse complement strand
GCGTCGTACGACGGCGCCACGGCCGGTGCGGCCCCGGAACTTCGCGCGCGCCTGGCGGCCGACGTCTTTACGGTCACGGAGGGCGCCGGCCTCTGGGCCGCGGGCTACGTCTCGACGCAGCGCGACGGCTTGACGATCGCGAATTCCGCCGGCACCATGGCGTCCTTCGACGGCACCTCGTGCGCGCTTAATGTGAAAGCGACCGGCGCCGATGCGAGCGGCTTCGCCGAGTACTACGGCAACGCGCTGCACGGCCTCGACGCCTCGGCCGTCACCGACGTTGCGGCGCGCAAAGCCCGAGCGGCCGGCGCGCCCGAACCCGTCGAGCCGGGCGTGTGGACCGTCATTCTCGAACCGCCGGCCTTCGGCGAACTGCTCGCGTATCTCGTCGATCATTTCTCCGCGCAGAGCTATGACGAAGGCTCGTCGTTCCTATGCGCCGGTCTCGGCCGGACGTACGCGGGCGGGAACGTCACGATCGTCGACGATTACGCGCACCCGCTCTACGCCGGCATGCCGTTCGATTACGAAGGGGTCCCGACGCAGCGCGTGACGCTCATGGAGCACGGCGCGGGGCTCGGTTTCGTAACCGATGCCCGCTATGCGCGTAAGCTCGGGCGGCCCAATACGGGCCACGCGCTGCCCGCTCCCAACGCCCACGGCCCGCAAGCGAATTACGTCGTGGTCGCGAGCGGCGAAAAATCGGTCGACCGCTTGATTTCGGAAACCAAGCGTGGCCTGCTCGTCAGCCGCTTCTGGTATATCCGGCCGGTCGATCAGCGCCGGACGATCGTGACGGGCATGACGCGCGATGGGACGTTCCTCATCGAAGACGGCGCCGTCGTGCGCGGCGTGCGCAACATGCGCTTCAATCAGAGCATTCTCGACGCGCTTGCCCGCGCAGAATTCGGGGACCGTCAGTTCCGGACGGGCGGCTACGCGTACCGGATCGTTACGCCCGCGGCGAAGATCGAAGCGTTCCACTTCACGAGCGGTACGGAATTTTAATCGCTCACGGCGCGTTGCCGGCCGCGACGCTTTGACTCCCGGCGGCGGGTTCCACGATCGAGAGCATCGCGGCGATGACCGCCGGGTCCCATTGCGTCCCCGAGCAACGCCGTAGTTCGCGCGCCGCTCCGGAGACGGAGACGGGGGCGCGATACGGGCGCTTGCTGATCATCGCGTGAAAGGCATCCGAGACGGCCAGGACGCGTGCGATCAAGGGAATGGCGTCGCCGCTGAGCTTGTCCGGGTAGCCGAGCCCGTCGAACCGTTCGTGATGGGCGCGCACGATCGGCGCGAACGCTTGAAGCGACGGCACGCGCTCGAGCATTTTCGCGCCGATCGGCACGTGGGACTCCATGACTTCCCACTCTTGCGGCGTGAGCGCCGTCGGCTTGAGGAGAAGCTCCGTCGGCGTCGCGATCTTGCCGACGTCGTGCACGGTCCCCGCGAGGACGGCGAAGGCCTGCTCTTGAGCCCCGAGGCCGAGGGTCTTCGCGAGCCGGCCGCTCCAGACGCCGACGGCGCGCGAGTGATCGCAGGTGACGCGATCGTGCGCCTCGAGCGCCGACAGCAGCGAACGCACGACTTCCGACGCGTCGCCGTAGGGCGAATTCGACGCGACGCGATCCGTCGTGCGCTCGTTCTTAAAACGCAGTTCGAGTTCGCTCGAGCGCAGCGCGAGGTAGGAGGTGACGTCCAGCGTTCCGGGATGCTCGGCGGCCCAAGCTTTGGCGACGACGTCGCAAGCGACTGCCGCGAGGCGGCCGAACGTCTGCGCTTCGTGGCGGACGCCGGGCGTCTTCGTGAGCCGGTCGACGGGCGCCGGATCGCCGTCGCGCAATTCGATGCAAAGCCGGGCGAGGAACCCGGTAACGAAGCCCTCCGCGTTCGGCGGCAACGGCGCTCTCGCGGCGGCCAGGGCGGACGCGATCAACTCGACGCGCCGGGCGTGAACGAACGAAGCCAATCGAACCCGCTCGCTCGCCGCCAGTACCCGTCCGGTCATCCGCTCACTTCCGTTGCCCCGGGCCCGCTCGCCGCCGGAGATTAAATTTCTTTGCTTCGCAATTCGTCTCCCGTTCGAGACGAACGCAAACGGCCGCCGCTTACGACGTCCACGGCTTGCGGCGGCACGCGCCACCGGACCGCGTATACGATGCCGATGAGGCAGAGCGCGGCGCCGAACCAAAGCGCCGGCGGATACGGAACGGCGGAGGTCTGCAGCGCGGGGTACGTGCCGAGCGTCGCGGTGAGCCGCAGCCCGCCGAGCGGCGTTTCGCGACCGCTCGGGGCGAACCCGATCGCACCGGGAATGAGCCGTCCGGCGTCGTCGTCGACCGCGAACAGCACCGCGGCGTCCGCGCCCAAGCGCCCTAAGTGTTGCGCTCCGAGCGCGCCTTTCGTGAAGTAAAACGCCTTAATCTGACGGTGCAGCGCCGGGACCGCGAACGAGTCGGACGGCACGACCTTGCCCGCGAGCGGAACGCTCTGCGTAAACAACAGCACGGGCGATAAGAACGACGGATTCGTGGGCTGCGTGATCGTGAGATGGTTGCCGCGCGGGTCGCGCGCTTCCACGTAGGCGGCGGTCTGCGGTACGAGCCGCAGCGCCGTGGCGCCGGCGAACCGCCCGCTGCCGGGCGCGATCTCGATGGATCGTCCGTCGCGCAGCCGCAGCGTCACGCTCGCGTCGCCCGCCACGATGTCGGGCGGGTTCGCAACGGGGAAGAACGCGGCGCCCGGAACCGCGGGCAACGGCGCGACGGTTCCCGGGGCGCGGGCCACGGTCTCCGTATCGGGGCCGAGCAGCCCCGATAGGCGCCCGGCCGCCGTTATTACGAGCGCGCCCAGCATCGCGAGCACGAGCCGGCGCCCGATCTCACCGTCGCTGCCGCGGCGCGCTTCGAGCACGTAGCCGACGACGGCCGTCACGGCGATGGCGAGCGCCGCCGCATACTGCCAGGTGTGATATCCCGGCCAGCCCGGAGCGACGTCCTGGGCGAGCGTCAGCACGACGCCGGCCGCGGCCGCAAGCACCGCTGCCGTCCGGGCGCTCATTTCGCGCGCAGCAGCGGATCGACGGCTTCGTGCATCTGCGCGAGGCTCAGTTCGCCGTCGATGCCGCGGACGATGCGGCCGCCGGCGTCGATGACGAGCGACGTCGGGAGACCGACGGCGGCATAGGCCCGTCCGTATCGCTGATCTTCATCGAGCAGAATGGGATAGGTCAGTTTCATCTCTTGCGAAAACGAGCCGGCCGCAACGGCCGACTCTCCTTGGTCGATCCCGAGCACGACGAGCCCCCTGCCGCGGTCGGACTCATAGAGCCGTTCGAGTGCGGGCGTCTCGCTGCGGCACGGCGCGCACCAGGAAGCCCAAAGATTGAGTAGGACGACATGGCCGCGGTAACGTTCCAGCCCGTCGCTCGCGCCGCTGAGATTCTTCACGGTATAGCTTTGCGGGGGGGCGC
>CAXUFI010000304.1:0-3484 GCA_964250245.1 uncultured bacterium | reverse complement strand
CGACGGGCGCGAGCATCGCCGCCGCCGGCTGGGCGACGTTCGGCGCCTACGTGCTCGAGCAGCGGACGCAGCTCGACGCGTGCTTCCATGGCACGGCTGCGAACCCGCGTTACGGCCTCACGTGGTGGCTGAGTCCGCTGCCGGCTTTTCCCGATGTGGTGTACGCGAGCGGCGCCGGCGGCCAAGCCCTGTACGTCGTGCCGTCGCAGCGACTCGTCGTCGTGAAATTCGGTACGGGTAACTCGTACGATCACGCCGCCTTTCTGCGGCGCTTATTATCGTGAACGCTACGCTTCGCCGTAGCAACGGTGTCCGCGAACGCAGCGGTAATGAAGCGCCCGCCCCCGAGCTTATCCGGCAGAGTTGCGCAGCGCCGCTTCCGGACGTTCCCGTCCTACTTCAGGTGCTCGGCGAACCAAGATCCCCACAGAGCGAGAACGTCGCGCGTGTGGACCGGATCGCTCGGAAAATGGCCGTCGACCGGAATACCGACGAAGCGCACCGGGACGTGATTGTCGGCGAGTGCGTGATACATCTCGAACGATTGCGAGATGGGTACGCGCACGTCGCCGACGTCGGAGATGACGAGTACCGGGCAGCTCGTCTGCGCGGCGTACGTAATGGGGCTCTGGGCGACGTAGTCGCGCATGTTATTGCCGACGTACGGCGAGCCTTTGAAGTTGAAGCCGATCTGGTAATTGCCGTCGCCGAGATCGTACATGTCGACGAAATTATTAACGGCCGCTCCGGAAATCGCGGTTCGCCAAATGTGGTAGTGCGTCATGAGCCACGACGTCATATAGCCGCCGTAGCTCCAACCGCCCACGGCCACCCGCGAGGTATCGACGATGCCGAGTTTCTCGACGGCGGCTACGCCCGCCATGACGTCGCGTCCGGGCCCGGCCCCGGCATCCATGTAGATCGCGCGTTCGTACGCGTTGCCCGCGTTGTCGCTGCCGCGGTAGTTCGGCTCGAAGACGAGCCAGCCGTGCGCGGCGAGCGTCTGCGCCCAGAAGTCGAACGAACGCCCCGAGGACGCTTGCGGGCCGCCGTGGACGTTCAGCACCAGCGGGTACCGCTTTCCCGGAACGAAGTGCGGCGGGTAGACGAGTACGCCGTCCTCGTGAAAGCCGTCGTTTTCCCACGTCACGTCCCGGGTGTCGCCGAGTTCTCGCGCCGCGACGCTGCCGTTGAGATCGGTGAGGCGCGCAGGCGGCTCGCTCGCGGCGATTTCGTACAGCTCGGTCGGGCGAGCGGGCGTGGAGCCCGCGAACGCGAGCGTGCCGTCGGGCGCGATTGCGACGTCGATCCAAAACGACCACGCCGGATTGACGTCGGCCGTCTCGATGCGAGCGAAGGTCCCGTCGAGCCGGAGCCGCCAGAGCACCGTGTGCGTTCCGTCGTGCGCGCCGACCAAAAGAGATTTACCGTCCGGGTACCACTGGGCGCGAAAGATCGCGCGGTCGAGTCCGCGCGACACGTCGACGCCGGGTCCGCCGGCGGGCCCCGTTACGTAGACGTCGCCTTCGTTATTCGGATCGCCGTCGCGGCTATAGATGTACGCGACGCGATCGCCGCCCGGCGCATAGGTCGCGAAGCCTTCGAAGCGCGTGCGACCCGTCAGCGGCGTTACTTTTCCGGTCGCCACATCGAGCCGCACGATCGTCGAGGCGTAGGCATTCCCGTCGCGCGTATCCGGCACGCGCGTGAAGAGCAGCGAAGAGCCGTCGGGCGACCAGGCGAGCGGCGACGCCGGCGGCGACGGCGGATACGAGGTCGCCGCACTCCAGCGACCCGAGGTGAGGCGGCGCGGGCTGCCGCCGGCGCGCGCTACGAGCCACAGGTGCGACGGCGGCTGGTTCGAGCGCGTCAGATAGTCGTCATTTCCGAGATCGAAGAAATCGTGGTGTTTGTCGATCGAGCCTCTGTTACGATCGGGGTCGCTCGTGACGTAGGCGATCGATTCGCCGTCCGGACGCCAGGCGTACTGCTGAACGCCCTCGGCCGTGTTCGTGAGGGCGCGCGCGTCGCCGCCCGCGAGCGGCAGCACGTAGATCTGGCTGTGCCGCTTGGCATCGCTTGCGAGAAAGGCGAGCGCGTCGCCGCTCGGCGACCACGCGGGCGCCGCGACCCCTTCGCGGTCGAACGTCAGCGTGCGCTGCGCTTTGGTCGCTATGTCGGTCAGCACGAGGTCGCTGCGCCGCTTGTCGCCCGCCACGTCGACGCGCCGCACGACCGCGACGAGCTTCGTTCCATCCGGCGAGAAGGCGGGTTCGCTGACCGAAACGATCTTGTAGTAATCGTCCGGCGTCAGCAGCGTGGCGCCGGCCATCGCCGGCACGAGACAAAATACGAAGCATGCCAGACCGAGTCTCATCCGCATCAGCACTAGTACGTAACCGCAGCGCCCTCGCACCTGCGCGATAGCGGACCGGACGTTATGGCAACGTAGTTCGCTTTGCGACGGCGAGCCGGTTCGCTCCGTATTCGATCGCGTCGGCTTGGCGTGCGGGCCCATGTGCCGGCACGTTCGCACCAATATCCGAGTTCGTGCACGCTAGCGTCTCTTATAGCCGGTCAGCTCTCGAACGCGCGGGCGAGCGACGGCAGCCCTTCGCAGAACGTCGGATGAATCGCGACGAAGTTATCCAGATCTTGCCGGCGTGCGCCCATGGCGATCGCGAAGCCGATAACGTGAACGATCTCGCCCGCTTCGTAACCGACGAACGTCGCGCCGAGAATCTTGTCCGTCGCCGCATCGACCACGAGCCGGTAGAACCCGGCCTCGAGATTCCATTCCGTGCCGCGCGCGACGTCTTCGAGCGGCAGCGTCTGCGTGCGCACGGCGTACCCGGCGTCGCGCGCCTGCCGTTCGCTTAGCCCCGTGCGCGCGAGTTGCGGTTCGGTAAAGGTCGTGTAGGAGAGCACCCGATCGTCGCGCTTGCGCGGCGTACCGGCGAACGTCGCTTGCAAGCGGCGGTAATCTTCCCACGACACGTGCGTGAACGCGGGCTGGCCGGCAATCTCGCCGAGCGCGTAGACGCCGGCACAACTGGTCGCGAGATACGCGTCGACGGCGACGAACCCGCGCTCCGTCAACGCGATGCCGGACTTCTCCGGACTGAGTTCGGTCGTGTTGGGCCGTCGCCCGGCGGCAACGAGCAGACCGTCGACCTCGAGCGGTTCGCCCCGCTCGAAGGTTAGCGTGTACGTCGTACCGTCATACCGGACGGCCGTCGTTTTCGTCTCGAGCAGGAACCGCACGCCGTCGTGCTCGAGCGCGCCGCGCACGACGTCCGTCGCGTCCGCATCTTCGCGTTCCATCACGTGCGCCGCGGAATGCACGATCGTGACCGCCGCACCGAGCCGCGCCGCACCTTGGCCGAGTTCGAGGCCGACGTAGCCGCCGCCGATCACGGCGAGCCGGTTCGGGAGCGTCTCTTGATCGAACCACGTCTCGTTCGTGAAGTACGGCGTCCCGGCG
>CAXUFI010000303.1:0-3502 GCA_964250245.1 uncultured bacterium | reverse complement strand
GGGGGTGGTGGGGGGCCCCTCGGGCCCGCGCCGGGGGCGCCCCGGGCACGGCAGCCGACCGATGGCTGAAGGCGACGGCCTGGTGCGCGAGCCGCAGGACCGCCGCCCGGCGCTCGAAGCGGTGGCGGGCTGGGCCGTGCCGTTACAATTAAGTGCGATCCTCCTAACGGGCGGCCTCACGGCCTATCTCGCCGTGACCGGCCGCTGGCAGGGCTGGGACTGGCTCTTCGTAGGTCTATGCGCGATCTATCTCGTCAACGCTCTCGGTTTCCGCTGGTTACGCAAGCGTCTCTCGCGTTGACGTCATAGGGCGACGGGCCATGCCGAAATCATGGCCCGTCACGCTCCGGCCCCTTACGGAATCATCGGCCCGAGCTACTTGGGGCCGATCTCAAATGTCGGCCCGAACTACTTGGGGCCGATCTGAAATACCGGCCCGAACTACTTCGGGCCGATGTCAAATGTCGACCCGAACTACTTCGGGCCGATGTCAAATGTCGACCCGAACTACTTCGGGCCGATCTGAAGTACCGGCCCGAGCTACTTGGGGCCGATCTCAAATGTTGGCCCGGACTACTTGGGCAGAGATGAAATACCGGCCCGAATTGCTTGGAGACGATCTGAAAGATCGGCCCGAATTGCTTGGGCTGATCTGAAATATGGGCCCGAGTTGCTTGGGGCCGATGAAATATCGGCCCGAATTACTTGGGGCCGATATGAAATATCAGCCCGAATTACTTGGGGCCGATATGAAATTCGGCCCGAATTTCTTGGGGCCGATATGAAATATCGGCCCCAAGAGAAAGGTGACGGTATGAAACGTGAACGGATGGGACGGATCGACCACGAGCTCCAGCGCGAGCTCGCGACGTTGATCTCGACCGAACTCAAAGACCCGCGGCTGGGGTTCGTAACGGTGACGCGCGTCGAGATCACGAACGACCTGCAAACGGCAAAAGTGTACGTCTCGATCATCGGCGACCGCCACGTGGCGAAGCAGAGCATGATCGCCTTGGACTCCGCGAGAGGTTTTCTGCGCGGCGAACTCGGCCATGCGGTGACGTTGAGGCATACCCCGGAGCTCGTCTTCGTCGAAGACCGGACTACGGAGAAGGCCATCGCGCTCACTAAAGTGCTGGCCCGGACGTCCGACATTGAAGCTGGAGAAACCGATGATACAGAGTAGCGCGCGCGAGGCCACGACGCAGGACGTCGCTGCGGAGCTGACCAAGCGGCCGGCCTTCGTTTTCGTAAGCCACGTGAAGCCCGACGGCGACACGCTCGGCGCCGGGCTCGCGCTCGGGCTCGCGCTGCGGCCGCTCGGCAAACGCGTGTACTATTTTCAGCAGGACCCGGTGCCGCGGAACTTGCGCTTCTTGCCCGATGCGGATAAAGTCTCGCGCGAGCTGCCGGCCGATCTGCCCGCGGATGCGTTGTGGGTCTTCTGCGACATGAGCGACACCTCGCGGGCCGGCGAGTTTCTGCCGCCCGTCGCGCGAGAGAATATCCTCGACATCGATCATCATCTCGCCAACACCCGCTTCGGCGCCCTAAACTACGTTTTGGACTCGGAGTGTTCGACCGGCACGTGCGTTCTGAAGTTGTTGCAGGAGATGAACGTCGCGGTCACACCCGAGATCGCGACCTGTCTCCTGACCACGATCATGACCGATACCGGCGGCTTCATGCACTCCAATACGACGGCGGAAGTGTTACGGACCGCCGCCTGGCTCGTCGACCGCGGCGCGGACCAGCAGGAGATCACCGAGCGCATCTTCGCCAATAAGCGCTTCGCCGCGATCGGCTTGGTCGGCGAGGCGCTCGCGACCGCGCGCCTCGAGGCGGACGGGAAATTCTGCTGGTCGGTCGTCGACCAGGCGATGCTCGCGCGGCATGGGGCGGACGGCGAAGACACCGAGGAGATCGTCCAGCATCTGCGCTCGGTCGAAGGCGTCGACGTCGCGGCGCTCTTCAAGGATTACGAAGGCGACGTGCGGGCGAGCCTGCGCAGCAACGGCCGGGTCAACGTGCAGAGCGCCGCGGGACGGCTCGGCGGCGGCGGACATTTCCGAGCCTCCGGTTTCACGTACGACGGTTCCGTCGATGCGGCAATCGAGGCCGTCCGGACCGCGTTACGAGCGGAAGGTTTGTGACGGGAACGAGCCGCACCGCCGTCAGCCCCTAATGTTCGGCTTCGTCAACGTCTTCAAACCGCCGGGTCTAACGTCGGTGCAAGTCGGCGCGCGCGTGCGCAAGATCTACGGCCGGCGCGACGGCGAGAAACTCGCCGTCGGCCATCTCGGAACGCTCGATCCGATGGCGGCGGGCGTCTTGCCGCTCGCACTCGGGAAAGCCACGCGCCTGATCCCGCTGATGGAGGATCGCCGCAAATCCTACGCGTTCACGCTCGTGCTCGGGACGGCGACGTCGACGGGCGATGCGACCGGAACGCCGACGGCGGAAGCCGCGGTGCCGGCCGACGCCGAGCTGCGCCTCGCCGCGGCGGTCGGTAGCTTTCTCGGGCCCGGCCGGCAGATACCGCCGATGGTCAGCGCGCTGCACCACAACGGCGAGCGGCTGTACGCGCTCGCGCGGCGCGGCGAGACCGTCGAACGCCCCGCCCGCGGCATCACGATTTACGGACTGACGCTCTTAGGCTACCGCGCCGGCGTCGCCCGGTTTACCGTCGCCTGCTCGGAGGGGACCTACGTCCGCGTGCTGTGCGAAGACCTCGGCCGGGCGATCGGCTGCGTGGCGCATATGGGCGCCTTGCTGCGCGACGCCGCCGGAGCGTTCGTCCTTTTCGAGTCGCGGCTGCTGCAGGAAATCGAAGCGGATCCCGCCGCCGCTCTCATCGCGCCCGAGCGCGTGATCGCGTTTCCGACGATCGTGCTCGACGGCCGCGGCGCGGCCGATTTTCGAGCGGGACGGCTCGTGCCGCTCCCGCTCGGGCCGGCTGCGAAGCACGTGTTCGTCCGCGACTCCGCCCGGACGCTCGTCGGCGTGGGCGAAACGGTCGGGGCGCTGCTCGCGCCACGCAAAGTGTTCGTATGAAGATCCATCACGGGCTCGAGCGGCGTCCGCGCGACCGTCCGCTGGTGCTGGCGCTCGGGTTTTTCGACGGGCTGCACCGCGGGCATCGCGAGATCATTCGCGCGCTGTTACGCTTGCGGCGGCCGGGATACCGGGCGATCGTCCTGACGTTCGCAAACCATCCCGCGTCGTTCTTGCGCCCCGAGCGCGTTCCGCCGCTCGTGACGACGCTCGAGGAGCGGATCAATTTACTCGCCTCGACCGGGATCGACGAGCTGTACCTCGTGCCGTTCGACGAGCGCATCGCGACGTTGGAAGCGCGGGACTTCCTCGCCGGCGTCCTGCATGAAAAGCTCGGTATTCGCGCGCTTGCAGTCGGGGAGAATTTCCGTTTCGGCCGCGGCCGTGGCGGCGACGCCGCGGTCGCGGCGCAGACGCTCGGGCCGCTCGGCATCGAGGTGGTGGCGGT
>CAXUFI010000302.1:0-3510 GCA_964250245.1 uncultured bacterium | reverse complement strand
GCGCAGCGCCGGCGCGAGTTCGCCGTCCGTGCGGTCGCCGACGCGCAGCGACGTCGCGACCGTCGCGGCCTTAGCCAAGCGCGGCCTGCGCGGGCGGCGCGTTGATCTGTGCGTCGGCGTGCAAAACGGCGGAGCGGGCGTTGGCCTGCACGAGCATGACGCGGCCGAACATTACCGTGTCGTCGAGCGCGAGGGTCTTGGCGACGACCAGACCGAGCTCGCCCGCATCGTACTCGGTCGCATCGAACACGGGCGTCGGCGTCGCGGCGGCGACCATCGCGGCGAGTTGCGGGCCCGAGGCGACGTACACGAGCCGCGAGAAGGTCGCATCGAGCTGCTGGACCGCTTGCAGCACGTAGCCCGGCACGAGATGGGTCGAGACGACGCGCCGTAACGCTTGTAAGCCGAAGGTTTGCAGCGATTGCGCCGCGGCTTCGATGAGCGGTAAACTCTCCGCGCCGTCCGCGACGAGAGCGACCATCCCCGGCCGCAGCGTCGGAAACGTGCCCACAAAATCGGCGACGAGCTCGTAATTTTCGCGCACGCGCTCGAGATCAGCGGGCGTGACCGCATCGAGGTTACGGTAGAGCTGCTTGTCGAGCATCAGCTCTTCGCGGCCCTGCGGCCAGACGCGCCACGAATCGTTATCGATGACGTCCGCGATGACGAGCGTGCCGCGGCCTTCGCCGCTCACGATGCGGCCGAACTCGATTTTGAGATCGACGAGCAGCGTCTCGCGCCGGCGCCAGGCGTGCGCCAGAATTTCGAACGTGATCCGGGCGATCTCGCTCATCGCGCCGATCTCTTGCGCGGAGGCGATCGCGCGATGCACGATGTCGTCGGGCTCGATGAGCGGATCGTGTTCGGCATCGTCTTTAAAGAAGAACTCGACGAGCCGCGGCACGAGGATGGCGCCGCGCGCGATCCCCGGCTTGCGGCGCACGAGCGAGCCCGCCGCGACCCCGCGCACGACGACTTCGAGCGGCACCATCTCGCAGCGGCGCACGAGCATCTCGTTATCGTCGTCGTCCTCGCCGCCGGAGAGATAGTGCGTCGGCAAGCCGCAGAGGTTGAGCAGCCGGAAGACGCGCGCGGCGGTCTTCGCGGCGATGCGGCCCTTGCCCGCGATCTCGTCGCGGCGGGCGCCGTCACCGGCGGTGATGTTATCGAGCGCCGCGACGATCAGCACGTCGGGCTGGCCCGGCTTCTCATAGAGCGCCTTGGTCTTACCGCGCGCGACTTCCAAACCTTTGTTCACGGCGTGCTGCCGGCGAGCGTGCGCGGCACGGGAAACGGCGCGAGCGCTTTGACGCGCTCGGCGAGGAGAGCGGCGCGCTGTGGCGCGTCGCCGATATGATCGGTCGGGTCGAGAAGCAAACGGATCTCCGCGGGATCGAGCAGGCTCGTGAGCCGTTCGTCGGCGACGAGCAGCTGCGCGAGCGGATTGTCGCCGCCGGCCGCGAGCCGGTCGTGGGCGCGCATGGCGGCGTCGCGAATGGACTCGTGCAAGAGCTGACGGTCGCCGCCTGCTTTCACCGCTTCCATCAGCACCGCCTCGCTCCCGGCAAAGGGTCCGTACGTGCGCAGGTTATCCGTGATGCGGCGTTCGTCGATGCGCAGCCCGGTGACGATCGTGCGCGCGAGCGACAGCAATTCGTCGGCGCACAGAAAAGCCTCGGGCAAGATCGTCCGGCGATTCGCGCTGTCGTCGAGCGTGCGCTCGAGGTAATTGGTCGCCGCATTCTGCCACGCCGCGTCCGCGTAACCGGTGAGCAAGCGCGCGAGCGAGCCGATCCGTTCGGAGAGCACCGGATTGCGTTTGAAGGGCATCGCCGAACTCCCGACTTGTTTGGCGCCGAAGGGTTCGAAGAGTTCGCCGAACCCGGGCGACGACAGGATGCGAACGTCGGCGGCGAATTTCGAAAGCGACGCCCCGAGCCCCGCGAGGGACGAGAGCACGAGATAGTCGAGCTTGCGCGGATACGTCTGCGTCGAAACGTCGCGCGCCACGAGATCGAACTCCGCGAGCACGTCCGCTTCCTGATCGCGCGCGCGCCGGCCGCTGCCGCGCAAGAGCCGCTCGTATGAAGCCGACGTGCCGACCGCACCGCGGATCCCCTTCGCCGTCAACGCCTCGTAGGCGAAGCGCAGCTGGGCGTCGTCGACGAGCAGATCCTGCGCGTAGGCGGCGAGGCGATAGCCGACCGTCGTCGGCTCGGCGGGCTGCAGGTGGGTGTAGCCCATGCAGATCGTGCCCGCGTATTGCTCGACGCGGGCCGCGAACGCCCCGAGCAGCGCGTGCAGACTTTCACCGACGTAGGCGAGCGCGCGCCGCAGCCGGTAGGTCTCGACCGTATCCTCGACGTCCATCGAGGTCGCGCCGAGGTGGATCTTGCCGCCGCCGATCTTCGCCTGCGAGGCGAAGACGCGAATCTCGGCCATAAGATCGTGACCGATCTCGCGTTCGATCGCGAGCGCCGCGGCGAGATCGACGTCGTCGCGATGCGCTTCGAGATCGGCGACTTCGGCCGCGCTGACGAGACCGCTGCGTGCCTGCGATCGTGCGAGCGCGATCCAGACGGAGCGCCACAAGCGGCGGCGCTCCCGTTCCGAGAAGAGCGCGCGCATTTCGGCGCGCCCGTATCTCCAGGAAAACGGCGACGCGTAAGTCTCGTCCATCCGCGGCCGAGTTTCGCGCCGCCGGAAGGGGCGACCTACGGCTCGGGTGTGGCCGTCCTCCTACGGCCTGCTCCGCCGGCCGTATCGGATACTTGCAGTCGACGAGCCGAAGATCCGTTTTCGATCCGATACGCGGCCGAGAGTGCGCCTCGTCGACCCGCTTACTTACCGAGCGAGAATGAACGTACGCCGGGTCCTTCGCATCGATACATTGCGACCATCGCGCGTTGTTTAAGAGCCACGAGCACTCACAATAGTCGTACGATGAGCATCCGGAAAGCTGCCGATTGCATTGGCGATAACACATGCGGCGATGCTTCGACCATTTAGACGGGGAAAGCAAGCAAAGTAACGGACGAATCGGACACGCTCAAGGTAACCGCCTCGGGGAAGCTGAGTGCGGCTTAAGCCTCATCGGCGCTGGTTGCATACAATCGCCTATCAGGCCTCACGGCTCAAGCCACGGCGATTGACGCAAGGCTGCGTGAGATCGCGTTCGCCGTCGCGATTAAAGCGGATCGAAGCATGCGCTATAGACGGAAGACCGACGTTATCGACCTTGCCGTAATCGTTGCGAGCAGCAATCAGGCGCTGGCGCTCGAAACTCGAGTTGCAGAGCTTACGGAGGCGATCGACTCTCCAGACAGCTACTGCTCGCGCGCCGCGGCCGCGGTCGCGATATCGACGACGATGCGGGCGTCGTCGGCGCGCCCGGTGACGACCGCCTCGAAACCGCGCACCGCGCGTTCGAAACCGAGCCGCGCGCGCCGTTCGCCGAGCGCGCGCGCGCAGCCGCGCAATTCACGCTCGCGCCAGCGCGCCTTCGACGGC
>CAXUFI010000301.1:0-3517 GCA_964250245.1 uncultured bacterium | reverse complement strand
CCGCGACCGCTTCGGGTGCGCCGACCGCGGCTCGCTCTTCGCGTTCGCTCAGGTAGCGCGCCCGCGCCTCGTCCGCCTCCGCTTCGCTCGTAATATCCAAGCGCCAACCGGTGAGCCGCGCCGCGAGGCGGACGTTCTGGCCTTCGCGGCCGATGGCGAGCGAGAGTTGGTAATCGGGCACGACGACGAGCCCGACCCCTTCGTCCTCGAAGAGTTCGACCGTTAAGACCTTGGCCGGCGCGAGCGCATTGTGAATGAAGCCGACGGCGTCGTTGGACCAGCGAATGATGTCGATCTTTTCGCCGCGCAATTCATCGGAGACGCTCGCGATCCGGCTCGACTTCGGCCCCAGGCACGCGCCGACCGCATCGACGTCCGCGCGATGGGAGTGGACCGCGACTTTGGACCGGTTCCCGGGTTCGCGCGCGATCGCCATGATCTCGACGATGTTGTCTTCGATCTCGGGCACCTCGCGCTCGAGCAGCCGTTGCACGAGCCCTTCCGCGGCGCGGGATAGAACGATCTGCGGCCCTTTATTCGTCTTGCGCACGTCGAGGACGAAGGCGAGGATCCGGTCGTTTATCCGGAAATTTTCGCGCGGAACTTGTTCGGAGAGCGGCAGCAGCGCCTCGGTCTTTCCGAGATCCACGAACATGTTGCGCTGTTCGTAACGCTGCACCGTACCGCCGACGAGATCGTGCAGCTTCTGACTGTAATCGTTAAAAATCGTGTCGCGTTCCGCCTCGCGGATGCGTTGCACGATGACTTGCTTCGCGGTCTGGGCGGCGATGCGCCCGAAATCCTTCGGCGTCACTTCTTCGTCGTAAAAGTCGCCCGGCTCGTATTTCGAGCCCGCTTCTTTGCGCGTCACTTCGAGCTTGGGATCGGTGACGTCGGCGACGACGGTACGGCGATGGTACACCTTGTATTCGCCCGTGTCGCGATCGATGGAAACGATGGCGTTGGCTTCGCCGCCGAAATTACGTTTGTACGCCGAGATCAGGGCCGCCTCGAGCGCCTCGAGCAGCATATCGAACGGGATCGCGCGCTCGCCCTGAAGCAGGCGCAGCGATTCGCGCAGCGTCGGTTCGTCGGGAGCGGCTTTCGCCGTCTTTGCTCTAGCGGTTTTTACGGGCATCTTTTTTCTCTCGCTTGGCGCGCGTCAGATCCGCGCGGATGTCGAAATCGACGTTGGCAGTCTTGATCAGGTCGAACGGGATCGGCAGTTCGGCCCCATCCACGCGTAGCAGCGCGGCGTTTCCCCGCGCTCCCAGGAGCGTCCCCCGGTGCGTCTTGCGATTCTCGATCGCGAGGGTCGTTACGATCCGGACCGCCCGATCCCGGAAGCGCTCGTAATCGGCGGGTTTTACGAGCGGCCGGTCGAGCCCCGCCGATTCGACTTCCAAAGTATAGGGTGCTTCGAAAGCGTCCAGCGCGCGGTTCAGGCGAGCGGCGACGCGTTCGCACGTCGCGAGATCGACGGCACCGCCCGGCCGATCGACCACGAGCGAGAGCTCGAGGGAACGGCCCTGCCGCCGGCTGCGGGCAACGACGATTTCGAGCCCGGCAAACGCGCTATCGTACGGCAGCGCGTGAGCGGCCCGTTCGAAAGCGTCGCTGAGGCTCGTCTCCGCGGTACCCGCGTCCCGAGCGGCACCGTCGACCGGTTTTTCGATTGCGTTTGCGATCCCTTACAATGACGAAGCGCGGGACCTGCCCACGCTCCTTTGTTCCGCGACGAGTATAGCGTATCGGGCCCGCGGGTGGCAACCCGGCGGGAACGATAACGGTCGGCGGGCAACGCAAGCCGGGTGCCGCCGATCGACTTCCTTCGTGACGAGCCGTTGGCCGGCGGCGCGTAGATGGCGGCGCGCAAACGGACGAAAATCGTCGCCACGATCGGACCCGCTTCGCGCGACCCCGCGACGCTGCGGGCGCTGATCGAGGCCGGACTCAACGTCGCGCGGCTGAATTTTTCGCACGGCTCGCACGAGGAGCATGCGGCCGTAATCGCGGATCTGCGCGCGATCTCGACGAGCGTCGGCAGTCCGCTCGCGATCCTGCAAGACCTTCCCGGGCCGAAGGTTCGAACCGGTAAATTCGCGCCCGGGATCGAGTCCGTCCACCTCCGTAACGGCGCGCACCTCACGCTGACGACGCTCGACGTCGCGAGCAGCGCGAGCGAGATTTCGGTCGGCTACGCGGGGCTCGCGCGCGACGTGGAACCCGGCAAACTCATCTACCTCGCCGACGGCGCCATCGCGCTGCGCGTGCTCTCGACGACCGACGTCCGTATCGAAACGCAGGTCGAAGTCGGGGGCGAGTTGCGGGGTCAGCAGGGAATCAATTATCCCGACGGCACGCTCTCGATCGCCGCCGTAACGGAACGCGATTTCGAGCACCTGGCGTTCGGCGTCGCGCAGAACGTCGATTGGGTCGCGGTCTCGTTCGTTAAAACCGCCGAAGACGTCGCGCGGGTCAAGCGCTTCATCGCCGGCCGCGGCAAGAACATTCCGGTCATCGCGAAGATCGAGAAACACGAGGCGCTCGAAGCGATCGACGCGATCGTGGCCGTCGCCGACGGCGTGATGGTCGCGCGCGGCGATCTCGGCATCGAGATTCCGCTCGAACAGGTTCCGCTCGTTCAGAAAGACCTGATCGCGCGCGCCAACCGGGCCTCGAAACCGGTCATCACGGCGACGCAAATGCTCGAGTCGATGATCTCCTCGCCGCGGCCGACGCGCGCCGAAGCGACCGACGTCGCGAACGCCATCATCGACGGCACGGACGCCGTCATGCTGTCGGGCGAGACGGCGCGCGGCTCCTACCCGGTCGAAACGGTCCGCGTGATGGCGACCATCGCCCGGCAGGTCGAGACGGCGTATCCGCACGAGGCGCTGCGCGCGCGCCGGATGAGCTACACGCTGCGGTCGGCCGATACGTCGATCGCTCAGGGCGCGGGTCACATGGCCGAGGAACTAGGCCTGGAAACGATCGTGACCGGAACCTCGACCGGCAACACGGCGCGCTATATCGCCTCGTTCCGGCCGCGCGCGCGCATCCTCGCGATGACGCAGATCCCCGAAGTCGCGCGGCGCTTGGCGCTCGTCTGGGGCGTCGAGGCGCTCGTCGTCGAGCCGTATCGCTACTTCGAAACGCTCATCGACATCGTCGAGGCGCGCATGCTACGCGAGAACCTCGGCAAGAGCGGCGATACGATCGTCATCACCTCCGGCATGCCCGTCGGCGAGGGCGGCACGAACGTCATCAAGATTCACACGCTGCCGTAGGCGGCGCCTCGCCGGTTGCGGATCGGCTTCGCACGCGTTCGTAGATCGTGCGGTACCGCGCCGACACCGCGTCCTGCGAATAGAGCGCCGCCGCCGCGGCCCGCTGCTCGTTCGCGCCGCGCCAGGCTTCGTCGATGCGCGACCACACGGCGGCGATGCCGCTGGCGAACCCGGCGGGATCGTCGTCGACGAGCCAGCCGGTCTCCATGGCGCCGACCGCATCGGCG
>CAXUFI010000300.1:0-3522 GCA_964250245.1 uncultured bacterium | reverse complement strand
CTTCCAACCGGCTCTCGGCAGCCGGCCGCCGCCCAAACGGGCGCTCGCGGCCGCGCCGCGGCCCACGCTCGAACTCCGCCTCATCGAGACGAGCTGGCTCTCCGTGCACATCGACGGCGCCCGCCGCCTCGAGGGCACTTTTCCCGCCGGTACCCGCGAGGCGTTCCATGGCAAGCTCGCCGACGTTCGCACGGGGAACGCCGGCGGCGTCGAGCTGACGGTCAACGGCAGGGAACTCGGCACGATGGGCCACCCGGGCGGCGTCGTCGAGCGGTCGATCCCGCTTGCGGAAGAGTAACCGTCGGACTCGAGGAGAAAGATCCCGGCGATGCCGGACTTCTCTTTCGACGTCGTATCGAAGGTCGACGCACAAGAGCTCGACAACGCGCTGAACCAGACGCGAAAAGAGATCGGCGGACGCTTCGATTTCAAGAATTCGAACACCACGATCGAGTACGCGGGCGACGCGATCACGATCACGACCGACGACGACCTGAAGCTCAAGAACGTCGTCGACGTCTTGCAGAGCCGCGCGAATAAGCGCGGCATCTCCCTCAAAGCCTTCGATTTCGGCAAAGTCGAGCCGGCGGCCGGCAACGCCGTGCGGCAGGTCGTGACGGTCAAGAGCGGCATCGCCAAAGACAAGTCGAAGCCGCTCGTGGACGCGATTAAGGCCGCGAAGCTCAAGGTGACGACGCAGTATCAGGACGAGCAACTGCGCGTTTCGGCGAAGAGCAAAGACGATCTGCAAAAGGTGCAGGCGCTGCTGCGCGGGCTCGACGTCGAATTACCGCTGCAATTCGTTAACTATCGCTGATTTGCGGCCGTCCGGGAAGCGGCTGCGCTCGTGACGAAGACGGTCACGTTTTGCCGGATCTCATGAAACGCGTCGCCTTCGTCTCGCTCGGGTGCGCGAAGAACCTGGTCGACTCGGAAGTTATGATCGGCAAGCTCGGCGGGGCCGGCTGGGAGCTCGTTCCCGAGGCGGCCGACGCCGATGCCGTCGTGATCAACACCTGCGCCTTCATCGATGCCGCGAAGGCCGAATCGACCGATACGATCCTGCGCCACGCGACCGCGAAACGAGCCGGGCAGCAGCTGATCGTCGCCGGCTGTCTCTCGCAGCGCTTCGGTGAAGAGCTGCGCTCGCTCGTGCCGGAGATCGACGGCGTCGTCGGCACCGGCGCCTACGCGTCGATCGTCGAGGTCCTCGACGAAGCCCGGGCGGGCTTCGCGCCGCTGCGGCTCGGCTTCGAAGCGGAGCCCGAGCACGATTTCCTGCCGCGGCTCATCACGACGCCGCGCGCGACGGCCTACCTCAAGATCGCCGAAGGCTGCGACCACCCGTGCACGTTCTGCATCATCCCGCAGTTGCGCGGCGCGTTCCGCAGCCGCAGCCGCGAATCGATTCTGCTCGAAGCGCGCGCGCTCGCCGCGGCCGGCACCAAAGAGTTGATTCTGATCGCGCAAGACACGTCGATGTACGGGCGCGACCGCGGGCTGCGGCGCGGCGGCCTCGCGCAACTGCTCGCCGACTTGCACGAGATCGACGGCCTGCAATGGATACGGCTGCTCTATCTCTATCCCGCGACGGTCGACCCCGAATTGATCGAGGCGCTGGCGACCCTGCCCAAAGTCTGCAAGTACATCGACATGCCCTTGCAGCACGCGCACCCGGATATGCTGCGCGCGATGCTGCGGCCCGGCAGCGGCGAGCGGTATCTCGAGATTCTGGCCGGGTTCCGGGAGCGGGTTCCGGATTTGACGATGCGCTCGACGTTCATCGTCGGCTTCCCCGGCGAGACCGAGGCCCACGTCGACTATTTGGAAGCGTGGCTCGCGCGCGCCGAACTCGACCGGGTCGGCTTCTTCACGTACAGCCGCGAGGACGGGACGCCCGCGGCGCTGCTCGGGGCGCGCGTGCCGGAAAAGGTGAAGCGGAGCCGGCTGCTGCGGCTGCGCGAAGCGCAGCGGCACGCGAGCGCGACCGCCCGTAAGAAGCGCTTGGGGCGCGTCGAGAACGTCCTGGTCGAGGAGTATCGCGCGCTGCGCCGGAGCGACCCGCTTCGCGGCGCGCTCGGCGCCTCGCACGCCTGGGTCGGGCGCTCGATGGGCGAGGCGCCCGGCGTCGACGGCGGCGTGTACTTCACGGGCCCGGCGACCGTCGGCGAGTTCGCCCGGGTCGCGCTCGCGGGTGCGTCCGCCTTCGATTTCCACGGTACGCTCGTGCCGGCCGCCGAACTCGCGAGCGTTTAAGGGCGCATGAACGTCGCGATCAAGGTGCTGCTCGTCATCGCGCTCCTGGCGGGGATCGCGGCGGGCGGCGTGGCCATGCAATCCGTCGTGCAGCATCGCGCGCCGGCCGACGTTATCACGAGCGACGTGCGCCTGCCGTTCATCGCCTCGCCGCAAGATATCTTTCATAAGGAGCGCATCGCGGTGCTGCTTCTCGGGATCGACTACGATTACAATTCCAAAGACGAGGAGATGTCGGCGAACGCCCGCACCGACACCATTAAAACCGTCGCGCTGAATTTCCCGACCGCGCAGAAGCCGGCGGGCTCGATAGCGATCCTCTCCGTGCCGCGCGATATGGACGCGATCTTGCCCGACGGCCGGGAGAATAAGATCAACGCCGGCTACGGCGGGTTTAACGGCAACTCGGCCATGGCCGCGCACAATTCCGAACGCGTCGTCGGCACGTTTCTCGGTCTACCGGGTTTCGACCGGTACGTCACGCTGCGCATCAACGCGACGAAGAGCCTCATCGACGCCATCGGCGGCATCGACGTTGTGCCCGACGAGACGATGAATTACGACGATAATTGGGGCCATCTTCACATCCATTTCATCGGTCATAAGCTCTACCACATGAATGGCGAGCAGGCCGTCTCGTACAGTCGCTTCCGCCACGATGAGTGCAGCGATCCGTGCCGCATCAAACGCCAGGATCAAGTGCTGCGCATCACGGTCGCGAAGCTCAAAAACGATAGGTTCAACGACCTGCTGCACATCAACGCGCTGATCGACGTCGTTCGCAAGAACGTCTATACCGATCTGAGCCAGCGAGAGATGTTGAGTCTCGCCTGGGCCTTCGCGCACGTCGATCTCGCCCACGTTACGACCGATCAGGTGCCGTTCGTCGGCGATAAGCAACTGGCGTGCTGCGGCGACGTCGTCGTCCCCGACGAAGCCGCCAAACGGCGGCTGGTGGCGAAGATCTTCGGTCCGCCGCCGGCGGGCCTGCCCGATCCGCGCGCCGTCGCCGCGGTCGACCCCGCCACGATCCATGTCGAGGTCGAGAACGGTTCCGGGATCCAGGGTGAGGGGGCGGCGCTCGCCGACCTGCTCCGGCGTCAAGGTTTCATCATCGCGAGCGTCGAGAACGCCGCGCAGTTCGGCTACGATGCGACGCAGATTCTCGTGCACTCGACCGAGTCGCCGCTGGCCGGCGAGCGAGTCCGCAGTGCCCTGGCGCTGCAGACCGCGACGGTGCAACCCTCCGCGGGCCCGGCGACGAGC
>CAXUFI010000299.1:0-3557 GCA_964250245.1 uncultured bacterium | reverse complement strand
GCGCACGCGGGTGCCCGTCGAACTCGGCGCGGAGTTCATTCACGGTCTCGCCCCCGAGACGATGACGCTGCTGCGGGAAGCCGGAACGGCCGCGCTCGAAACCGGCGGCGCGTCGTGGTCGTTTGCCGGCGCTACGCTGCGGCCGCAGGCGGACGACGGCGATTTCGCCGCCGCGGTAACACTCTTCAAGCAGGCCCCGCGCGAGCGGGATGAGAGCGTCGACCGCTTCTTATTGCGCTTCGACGGCGACGAAACGATGCGCGAAAACGTGCGCGCCGCGCGCACCTTCGCCGAAGGCTTCGATGCCATCGATCCCGCCGTTGCCAGCGTACGCGCGATCGCACAGGAGTGGCAGTCCGGCGTCGATTCGCTCATCGCGCGGCCGCTCGGCGGATACGTGCTGCTTATCGAACATCTCCGGGCAGCGTGCGCGGAAGCCGGCGTGCAGATGCAACTGTCGACGCGCGTGCGAGAGATCGCGTGGCAGAACGGTCTCGTTACGATGACGGCCGACGACGGCGCAATGAAGACGCGAACCTTTGCCGCGCGTGCGGCGGTCGTCACGTTGCCGGTGGGCGTCCTGCGCTGCGGCGGCGACGACGGGGTCGCTTTCGAACCGGCGTTGCCCGCGGTCAAGCGCGACGCGCTGGATAAGCTCGTGATGGGCGACGTCGTCCGCGTGGTGCTTTCGTTCGAAACCGCATTTTGGGAACGGCTCCGCGACGGACGCTACCGGGATGCGGGCTTCTTCCGCAATTCCGCCGGCCTCTTTCCCGTGTACTGGACGCAGTTGCCCGTCCGCACGGAAGCGATCGTCGCTTGGGCCGGCGGCCCCAAGGCGACGGCGCTGCGCGAGCTTTCGCGCGACGAACTCGTTACCCGGGCCGTCGATGATTTCGGCGCGCTCTTCGGGGAACCGGCCCTCGCCCGCAGTGAGTTCCGCGGCGCCGCGTACCACGATTGGACCGGCGATCCGCTTGCGCGCGGTGCGTACAGCTACGTCGCGGTCGGCGGAGACGACGCGCGGGCGGAACTCGCCACGCCGCTCGGCCCATCGCTTTTCTTCGCGGGTGAAGCGACCTCCGGCGAGGGTCAGGGCGGCACCGTAAACGGCGCGCTCGAAACGGGCGACCGCGCCGCGCGAGAGGTTCTCGCCTCGCTAGGCGATATCGTCCGCTAGATGAGTCACGCCGCGTCGTCGATGCTTACGCCCTGGCAAAACCTTTACGTAATCGTCGGCTCGTCGGCTTCCGCGCTCACCGGACTCGTCTTTATCGTAATTACCATCGTCAACGGCGGTTCGCAAAACCGGCGTTCGCACGAAGGCACGGCGGCTTACACGACGCCGACGATCGTTCACTTCGGCGCCGCGCTGTTCACCGCGGCGGTCCTGAGCGTTCCCTGGCCGGCGCTGCGCTACGCGGCCGTCATCCTCGCTCTCTGCGGACTTTACGGTATCGCCTATGTCTGGCGGACGGCGTACCGGATTCAAAAAATGAGCGCTTACGATGCCGATATCGAGGATTGGCTTTGCCACACGTTCGTCCCGCTGCTCGCATACGGTGCGCTCTTCGCCGGGGCCGTCGCACTGTGGTTCGGCGCGGCCCTAGCGATGTTCGCCTTCGCCTTCACCGTCGTGGCGCTCATCTTTACCGGAATCCACAACGCCTGGGATATCGTCGTGTTCCTCGCCGTCGCCAATCCGGACGAAGCGCAAGCGGACTCTTCGGCGAGCGAGCCGGCGGTGAAGGAACCGCTGGCGCTTTAGCCTTGTTACCGCTCGCGCTTTAGGTAGCGGGCGCCGCCGTAAGCGAGGGTCCGGCGTCGAGGTCGATGCCGTGGCGATCGCGCGCGAGCGAACGTAATTCTTCGATTTGCCGCGCGCGTTCGACGTCGCTCCACCCGAGCTCCATCGCCGCGAGCGCTGCGATCTCTGCGGCCGCAGCGCGCGTCAGCCGGCCCGCAACCGCGATCGGCAAGCGCCGCAAAACCACGTCCGCGAGATTGACCACATGCTCCGTACGAACGATGGCGCGCACTTCGCGCGCGCCGTATTCCGGCAGCGAGACGAGGTCGACGTCCGGCTCGCTCCCGCGGCCCGCGAGCAACGCTTCCGCCCGCGTGCCGTAGCGGTCGAGCGCCGCTTCCGCGCGCGCCGCCGGTACCGCTCGCTCCGCGGCGACTCGCGCGACCCACGCGCGCCGCGCGCCGGCCGTGGACGGATAGTCGCGCCCGCCGCCGATCGGCACGAACATCGTATCGCAGGTGCGCGCCCGCCCGATGATGTCGAGCACCGTATCCGTAACTTCCGCGGCGAAGGCGCGGAACGTCGTCCATTTGCCGCCGACGAGCGAGAGCACGGGCACGTCGCTGCCGGGCAGCTTGTCGTATTTCAGCGAATGGTCGCGGCTGATGTCGGCCGGGTCGTCGACTGCGGCCGCGGGCAGCGGCCGAATCCCCGAATACCGATAGACGATCTGTTCGCTCGTCAACGGCAGCCCGGGGAAGACCTCACGCACCATCGCGAGCATATACTCGGCTTCCGCGTCATCGCAGACGGCGGAATCGGGATTGTCGGCCTTAATATCGGTCGAGCCGATGAGCGCGAGACCGAAGAACGGATAGACGAGGCAGATGCGGCCGTCGGACGATCCGAAATAGACCATGTGCCCGTCGAGTTGCCGGACGAGTTCGGGGTTTTCGACGACGAGGTGCGAGCCTTTGGTTCCGCCAATGTATGCGCCGCCCACGCCGACGGCCCGGTTCACGCGATCGATCCATGGGCCAGCCGCGTTGACGATCGCTCGCGGCCGGACCGTCACGGTCTCACCCGTGACGCCGTCGGTCAGCTCGACGCGGCCGTCACTCGCGCCGGTGACGGCCACGTAATTGAGCGCGTGAGCGTCGGGGTGCGCGGCGACGCCGTCGAGCACGAGCTCGAGCCCGAGCCGTTCGGCTTGCGTGACGCGCGCGTCGTAATACGTCGACGTCGCGAGCACCGTGCGTGCCATCGCCGGGAAACGTCGCCGCGTCGCCGCGCGCAATTCGACGCTGTGACGCGGCATCGCGCGCGATGCGTCCGGCCGAGCCAATCGTAGAGCGCGAGCCCCGCTTCGACGATGATGAGACCGCGGTCGGCGAGCTTCGCCTTGCGGCCGAAAAAGCGGTTGATGGCGGGCCCGATGCCGCTGAAGATCGAGTAGATCGGGACGACGGTCGGCAGCGCTTTCACGACGTGCGGCGCGTTACGCAGCAGCAAGTTCCGTTCGCGCGTCGACTCGGCGACGAGCCGGAACTCGCCCGTTTCCAAATATTTGAGACCGCCGTGAATCAGCCGCGACGGCGCCGCGCTCGCGCCGGCGCACCAATCGCCCTTATCGACGAGCAGGCAATCGACGCCCTGTAGCGCGAGATCGCGAAAGGTCGCCGCGCCGTTGATGCCGCCGCCGACGATCAGCACCGAGACCGCGGGGGCGCTCCGTAGACGTGCGAGCGTCGCGGCGCGCGCCGAGCGTGCGGAAGCGGCGCTCACGAAACGGTCGCCGCGTTCGGCGCGA
>CAXUFI010000298.1:0-3566 GCA_964250245.1 uncultured bacterium | reverse complement strand
GACGTCGGGCCGCTCGCGCGCGGCGACGTCGGCGCCCGTCAAGCCGTCGCCGGCCTCGCCCACGACCGCGATGTCCGCGGCCGTCAAAGCCGTGCGCAGCCCGCTGCGTGTGAGCGCATGATCCTCGACCAGTACGACGCGGAGGCTCACTCGATCATCCGCGGCAACGTCAACGTGAAGGACGAGCCGCGCGGTTCGCGCGGCGCGTAGCGGACCGTGCCGCCGTTCTCTTCGGCGACGCGCCGCACGAGATAGAGCCCGAGTCCCGTACCGCCGCCGCCGCGGCTCGCGGCGCTGACGAAACGGCTGAAGAGTGAGGTGCGCAGCGCCACGGGCACGCCGAAGCCGTCGTCGTTGACGGCGATGCGGACTTCGCCGTTCACCAGGCCGACGTCGATCGTCACGGTGCCGCCTTCCGGCGTATTCTGCAAGGCGTTGGCGATCAAATTCCCGACCGCGCGCCGGAGATCGCCGCGGTCGCCGAGCGTGGCCACGCCGCGCTCCGCTTCGACGCGCAGCGTTATGTCACGCGCCGCGGCGATCGGCTCGAGCTCGCCCCCGACTTGCCGGACGAGTTCGGCGCAGTCGAGCCGCTCGCGCTCCGGCTTGCGTTCGCCCGATTCGAACCGGGCGACGCTCAGCAACGTATCGGCGAGGCGTTGCAGGTCGTCCGTGGCGACGACGCTGCGCCGCAACACGTCGAGATAGGTCGCGGGCAACGCGCCGTACGCGCCTTCCTCGGCCTGACGCAAGGTCATGTTCAGCGCGGCGAGCGGCGTGCGCAGATCGTGCGACAGCGCGTACACGAGGTCGCGGATCACGGCGCCGCGTTCGGCCAATTCGTCATTGCGCTCGGCGAGCTGCGCGAACAGGCGCGCCTGCGCGAGTGCCGCGGTCGTCGCCCGGCCATACGTGCGGGCGAAGGGCAGGTTCGACGCGTCGAACGTTGCGGCGTCGTCCGCCGCGACGACGAGGACGCCGAAGGCGTGCTCGCGGTCGGCGAGCGGTACCGCGATCGCGGCGCCCGCGCCGATCCGGTCGAGCACGAGCGCCGCGACCGGATCTTCTCGCCGCACGAGCGCCGCCTCACCGACGTCGAGCACGCGGCGTACGAGCGAGACCACCTCCGGCGTCCCGGCGCTCTCGTCGGCTCGCACCTCGAGGCTGCCTCGCCGCGCCGCCAGGGCCTCGTCCATGCGCTGCGCCGGGAACCAATACGCCCCGTCGGACTCGAAGGCCGCCGGTGCTTCGCGCGCGATGGCGCGGACGACCAAGTCGCTCGAGAGCGAAGCGCGAATGCGGTCGATGGCCGTCGCGAGCGCCGCTTCCCGCCGGGCGCGTGCTTCTTGCGCCGTTAACGCACCCAGCTTCTGCGCGCGCTCCTGAGCGACGGTGCTGACGGTCCCGACGAGCACGATGACGACCGCGGAGAGGATCCGGTCGAGGAACCCGATCGGATCGAGGTGCCCGTCGTGGCGGCTGTTGGCGACGCCCGCAAGCAGATCGAACGCCAGCGCCGCCGTCACGAGCGCGCCCGTGACTCTGCGCGAGGCGACGAACGAGGCGAGGGCGATCGGAATCGCCGACAGGATCGAGATGACGAGCGTCTGCGGCGTTAGGACGTCTAAGAGGAATACGGCGCCGAGCGACGCCCACGATACGAGTGGAATGAAGCGGGCGCGCACCCTCCTCGATTTAGCGGGACGAACGGAGCCGCCCTTCGGCGAACGCAGCGGCGGTGGACCGCCCGAACGCCCAGTCGCTGCTCGCCGAGCTCGGGCTCGAACCGAAGCTCACGGTCTACCTCGGCGGAGCGCCGGGCGCCGGTAAGACGCATCGGATTCTGATGGAAGCGCTCGCGCAGCAAGGCGCCGGCCGGCGGGTGGCGATCGGCTGGGTGGAGACCAAGGGGCGGCCCAACCTCGAAGAACTCGCCGGGCGGCTGCCGCGCATCCCGCCGGGATCGTACGACGGTCAGGACGATTTCGACCTGAGCGCCGCGCTCGCGAGCGACTACGAGACCTTCGTGTTAGACGAGATCGCCCACTCGAACCCGAGCGGTGCCGCGAGCGCGAAACGCTGGCAGGACGCCGTGGCCTTGCGAACCGCCGAGCGTTCGGTGCTGGCCGCCGTCAACGTTCAGCACCTCGAAAACGTGGCGCCGGTCGCGGAACGCATCATCGGCCGGCCGATCACGGAGATCGTACCGCTCTCGTTCCTGAAGAACGCGGATTCGGTCGTCGCGCTCGACGTCTCGCCCTCCATTCTCGAATCGCGGCTGCGAGCCGGAAGGATCGTCCGGCCCGAAGACGTCGATCGCGCGGCGAGCGGTCTCTTCCGGCCGCAGAACCTGGCGCTGCTGCGCGAGCTGTTGTTGCGCACCGTCGACGACCTGACGGTGCCCGTGGTCGAACCGGCGCGCGTCTCCAATGCGCTCGCCCTCGTCACGGGCGCGTTCGAACCCCGCGAGTATTTGCGCCGCGTGGCGGCGTTCGCCGACGCCCTGGACCTGACGCTCGAAACGGCGGCCGTCGGACGAGTCGACGAGCGCGCGTTCGCCGAGGCCGCCCTCGCGGTCGACGCGACGCGCATTACAGCGCCCGCGGGGCTCGAACGCGGGCGGCTCGATGCGGTTCACGCGTCGCTCGTCGCGATCCCCGCTCTCGTCGATGACGACGTCGAGCGCTACCTGCAGCGACCGCTCGATCGCGATCTGTACGTCGCCGATCCGGCGCGCGTCGTGCATCACCGCGGGCTCGACGACGCGCGACATCCCTACGGTAACGCCCTGCGCGATCGGCAGAAGATCGGCTACGGCAAGCTGACGATCTACCTCGGTTCGATCGCCGGCAGCGGCAAGACCTACGCCATGCTCGACCGGGCGAACCAGCTTCGCGACGAAGGCGTCGACGTCGTCGCGGCGCTCATCGAGACGCACGGCCGCGCCGAGACCGCGGCGAAAATCGGCAATCTCGAGACGATCGCTCGCCTTCCCAACGGCGAGCTCGATACGCAAACGCTGCTATCGCGCCGGCCCAACGTCGCGCTCATCGACGAACTCGCGCACACCAACAGCACCGGCAGCGCGTTCGCGAAACGGTACAACGACGTACTGTCGATCGTGCGGGGCGGCATCTCCGTCATGACGACGCTGAACGTCCAGCACCTCGCCGGCCTCGGCGACGCCGTCGAACGCCTGACGGGAACGCGCGTGCGCGAAACGGTCCCCGATACGATCCTGGAAGTCGCCGACGAAGTCGTGTTCATCGATGTCGCGCCCGACGTGTTACGGCAGCGCTTACGCGACGGCAAAATCTATCCCGCCGAGCGCATCGACGCCGCGCTCAAAAATTTCTTCCGGCTGGAGAACCTCAACGCGCTGCGCGAACTCGCGGTGCGCGAACTCGTTCACGCGCGCTCGGAGCGGCGCCGGTTGCGGCCCTTCGACCGGCTCGTGCTCGGCGTCGCGGCGCGCGAGCGCGACGTGGCGCTCGTCGAACGCGTCGGCCGTATCGCCGACCGGCTCGGCGCCGACGGACGCTGGCGCAACCTCGCCGCCCATCCGC
>CAXUFI010000297.1:0-3570 GCA_964250245.1 uncultured bacterium | reverse complement strand
GCCGAAGACTATCGGGCCGCGGTCAACGGCCGCTCGGCCTCGGCGTACGTCACCCAATCGGCGTGCCGTTCGTCCTGACCGGCCGTGGCGCGCAAGTAGGCCGCGCGCAGCCGCTTCGTCACGGGTCGTTGCAAGGCGTACTGGTGATCGTCGATGCACGCGATCGGCGTTACTTCCGCCGCCGTGCCGGTGAAGAACGCCTCGTCGGCTTCGTGCAGATCGTCGACCGACAGGGGCCCGATCTCGACCGGGATATCGAGATCGGCGGCGAGTTCGAGGACGCTGCGGCGCGTGATCCCGTGCAGCACGTCGGCGGAGCGGTCGTTCGTCCGTAAGATCCCGTTCTTTACGAGAAACACGTTCTCACCCGTGCCCTCGGCGACTTCGCCGCGGTCGTTGAGCAGGATCGCCTCGTCGAAGCCGCGTCCGACCGCGTCCTGCATCGCGAGGACCGAATTCGCGTAATGCCCGGCGGCCTTCACGGTCGTCGGCATCGCTTTGGACGAGAACTTCCGCCAGGACGAGATGGTCGTGCGGATGCCGTTCTCTTGTCCCGCGCCGAAGTAGTCGCCGAGGGCGCGGAAGGCGACGAGCACGTGCGTCGGACAGTACATGTACGGCGCGAGCGAGATCGTCCGTTCGCCGTAGAAGGCCAACGGCCGGATGTACGCCGATTCGAGTTCGTTGCGGCGTAGCGTCTCGACGATCGCCGCGCACAACGCCGGAACGCTCCAGGCAAGTTTGAGTTGATAGGTCGCGGCCGACCGTGCGAACCGCTCCATGTGTTCGCGTAACCGGAAGATGCCGGGGCCGCGCGGCGTCGCGTACGCGCGAATCCCTTCGAACACGCCCGTCCCGTAGTGCAGACCGTGAGCGAACGGGTCGACGCTCACGGTTTCGCGCAGCGCGATCGCGCCGTCGAACCAATAGTAAGGCGCGATCTGCATGTGTTCGAGCGGCACGGTCGGCATGTGTCCCCTTTAAACGAAAAAAACCCCGCCCGGCGGCGAGATCTATCGTACGGCGGTCATGTCACCGCAGGCTATCACGCCCCTGCGGGAGCGTCAACCCTCGCCGGCTACGTCGATTCCGACGTCGCCGCGAACTCGACGGTACGGACCAAGCGCGTATAGGTAAAAATCAGCGCTGCGAGTGCGAGGACGACGAGGCCGCTCCCGATCCGGCTGAGCGCGCTAACCCGCATGGGCGTACGTCCGGTCGTCGACGCCGGCGCCCGCGGAGAGCGCGCCGCGCGTCGCCTGCAGTGCTTCCTTCGCCGTTATCTGGGGCGGCCCGTCCAGGAGCGGCGTCTTCGGATGCATCCAGTTCTTCACCGCGGCTTTCACTCCATTAACGGCCATGCGCGCGTGATGGCCCGGCATAACCGTCGCCATTTGCTTGAAGAGATAGCTGTCGAACGTCAGCGTCTGCACTTCTTTGGTCTCACACATATCGACGAAAAACTCGCGATTGCGGTTCCCGCAGTACGACCATCTCTCGAGCGCCTCGAGAAAATCGAACATCGCGCCGTACTTCTTCTGCCACATGCGCTCGTAGCGTTCGAGCGGCGTCTTCGGGTCGCCGAAATGCGCCATGAGCGTTTGCGCGGCCATCCGGCCGGCGGCCATTGCGAAGTAGATGCCTTCGCCCGACGTGTGAGCGACCATCCCGCCCGCGTCGCCGACCAGCAAGGTGCGCCCGTAGACGAGCTTCTTGTAGCGCGCCATCGGCAGCGGGTGACCTTCGAGCAGCACGCGTTTGGCGCCGCCCAATTTTGCGCCGGCGCGACGCTTCACGCCTTCGAGGAAAGCGTACGAGCGATTCGCGTGTTCGGGGCGGCAGCCCGTCCCGACGGCCACGTGATCGCTCTTGGGAAACACCCAGCCGTAGAAATCGGGCGAGACGTCGTCGCCGAGATAGAGTTCCGCGCGCTCGGCGTAATACGCCATCGCCTCGTCGGGGAGATAGAGCCGTTCCTGAATGGCCGAAGCGTGTTTGATCGGGGCGCGGCCGCACGATTTCGCGACCGCCGAGCCCGCGCCGTCGGCGCCGACGAGCGCGTCCGTCACGAGCGTCTCCTCGCGCCCGTCGCGCGTCCGAACCTTCACGTGGATCTTGCCGCGGTCGTCCGTTTCATGCGAGACGAACGTCGCTTCCCGCAACTCGGCGCCCGCGTCCTGAGCTTTCGCGCGCATCGTCCGGTCGAGGACTTCGCGCGTCACCATGGCGATGTAATCGTCGCTCGTCGGCTTCGTGCCGCGGACGTCCATCTCGACCGTGCTGCCGCTCGGACCGATGATGACCGCGCGCTTGGTACGCCGCTCGATGATGCTCTCGGGGATGCCGAACTCGACGATCGCCTTCGGCGGAAGGGCGCCGCCGCACGGCTTCTTGCGCTTGAGATCGCGCTCGAGCAACGTCACGCTCGCGCCGCTCGCCGCGAGATCGCCCGCCGTTACGCTGCCGCCGATGTTGGCTCCGACGATGATGACATGCATCTTTAAAATACCCCGTAACGGACGGCGAGTGCGGCGACGAGCATGCCCCAAACGAACGGCGGGATCGCGCTCGCGCAATACCAGGGCGCGAGACCCTTGGGATCGGTGGCGAGCCGCCGTTGCAACGGCAATTGAATGACGAATAACACGAACATGCCGGCGGCGGCGAGCCACATCCGGTGCGCGGCGACGTAGGCGATGGCGAGCACCTGAAAGACGTCGATAAAGGCGAAGGCCGCGCGCAGCGCCCCCGCGAGGCCGAGCATCACGGGCAGCGAGCGCAGCCCGAGCCGCCGGTCGCCTTCGTAACTCTTAAAATCGTTGAGCGTCATGAGCCCGTGCGAGCCGAGCGAGTAGAGCGTCGCGAGCACGAGCGTGCCGCGCGTGACGTGTCCGAAAATCGCAGCCCCTGCGACCCAAGCGAACCCCTCATAGGAGAAGGCGCAGGCGGCATTGGCGAGCCAGCCGTTGCGCGCTTTAAGCCGGAACGGCGGCGCACTATACAGGAGCGCGAGGACGATCCCGCCCAGGGCGAGCGCGAGTACGGTGCTTCCGAGGGCCGCCGCCAGGCCGAGCGCGAGCGCGCCGAGCACGAGGGCGACGCCCAGGACCGTTCGCGGCGCGAGGACGTTCGCGGCGGTCGGCCGCTCCGGCTCGTTGATCCGGTCGACGTCGCGATCGAACCAGTCGTTGGCGATTTGCGAGAAGGCGCACAGCAGCGGCCCGGCGAGAACCATCCCGAGCAGGACCTTGCCGGCCGACGGGAATGTCCACGCCGCACCGCCCCCGACGCAGCCGACGAGCATCGCCCACATCGGCGCGAACCACGTTCCCGGTTTCGCGAAGGTGCGCAGCGAGGCGTTGATACGCGCCGCGCCGCCGCCGCGATCGGCGAACGGCAGCATCAGCGCGCCGAATTGGCCGACCGTCTCGACCGTCGCACGGGCCGAATCGCGCAGCGGCGTCGGCGCGCGCTTAGCCACCGACGTGCTCCCGCGCGCGCAACATGACGGCTTCGTTGATCGTCGCTAGCGAACGCTCGCGGGCGTAACGCTCGATATTCGCCCGCGAG
>CAXUFI010000296.1:0-3582 GCA_964250245.1 uncultured bacterium | reverse complement strand
CCGTCGTTCCGCTGACGCTCGCGTTTGCGACCTTACCGCAACCGCTGACGCTCAGCGGCGCGGCGCCGCCCGAGACCGCGAACGTCTGCGCGGCGGCGCTCGGGGAAGCGAACGTCAGGCCTTGCGCGGGAGCTGTCGTTTGCAACGGCGGCGTTTTGCCGACGCGAATCTTCGCCATCATGCCCGCGTCCTCATGAGAGAGGATATGACAGTGCAGCAGAAAGGTGCCGATGATGCTCGGATCGGTGAAATCCATGACGAGCGTAACCGAACCCGGGCCGTTCGCGGTGGCGGCGGGAACGTTGATGTTGTCGAGCTCGCGGCCGACGTTGCTCGCTTCGATCGCGGTTCCGCCGACGATCGACTCCACCAAGAAATGCGTCTGATGGATGTGGAACGTGTGCACTTGGTTGGAGACGTTGACGATCTGCCATCGTTCCATCGTGCCGCTCTGCGCGTAAAATTGCGGCGGACCGGCCGGATCGTACGATTGCCCGTTAATCTGATCTTGGCTGCTGTACGTCAACGTCTGCGAGCGGGCGATCGCGTATTTGGTTATGAAATTACGCATGTACGCGGCGCCGTGAAAGCGCGCCGTCGCTGCGGGATGAGCGGCGAGCCGGTCGCCGCCGCGGCGCCGGCTTTGATCCGAAAGCGAACGCGTGGGGTCGAGCTTCGCGAGCGTCGCGGCGGGCATCGCGAGGCCGCCCGCGCCCGCGTCGAAGCAGCTCGTCCGCAGATAGGCCGCCGAGCCGGCGGCCGGCCCCGTTACGATGAATTCCAAGCGGCTCGCCGGCGGCACGAGATAGTGCGCGACCGTCGGCAAGGCGCTACCGGCGAGCGCGAGCGGCACGCCGTCGAGCGCGACGATCTGCATCGGCGCGTTGTCGACCGACACGTCGAGATACGTATCGGAACCGGCGTTGACGAGTCGCCAAAATTGTTTTTCGCCGGGCCGGATCCCGATGCTCGGCTGCGTCATGCCGTTGAGCGTCCAATTACGGGACGGCGCTTCCGGACTGCCGGCGAGGCAGTGCGAACTCGCCGCGGGGCGCTCGAAGCGATGGTAGTTCGCGTTGACGTCGACGTAAGGGTTGCGCGTGCTCGCCGTCGTCGGGCCGCGTACGAGGCCGCCTAACGAAGCGTAGGCGTGACGCATCGCCCAGAGCATGGCGGCGACTTGCTTGCCGTCGGCCGCGGGCAGAATCTGGCCCGCCGGCAGCGTATCGCGAGCGATGAGGATGCGTTCGGGATAACTCGCGACTTGCGGCGCGTAGCGGGCGATGCCGTCGATAACGAGCGCTCCCGAGAGGCCCGCGAGATTCTGCCGTTCGGCTTCGCCGTGCGCGTGGGAGTGATACCAGTACAGCCCGGTCGGATGACTCGCGGGGATCGCGATCGTGTAGTGCAGCGTTTGGCCCGGCATCGCGAGCAGATCGATCGAATCGTCACCGGGGGCGTTCGGGCTGACGTGTAAGCCGTGGTAGTGAAGGTTCGTATCGTTGAGGTACGCGGCGCCCGGCGGAGGCTTCGGCAGCGCGTTCGTGAGGTCGACGTGCAGCGTGTCTCCCGGCAGCAGGCGCAACGTCGGCGGCACCGCGGAGCCGTTATAGATGTATTGCGGATAACCGTCCGCGGCTTGCTTGACGGTAACGCTAAACGTAAGTTGGCCGCCCGAACTGCGCAGCTGTTGCGGGTCCGGCAGCGCACCCGCGGCCTGCGCCGGTAGCGGCAGCGACGGATGCGAGCCGCCTTGCGGACAAACGGTGCGGTACGGATGATTCGCGGGCAAGCGATTTTGCAGACCCCATTTGCAAGCGAGGTAACCTTCGACCTCCGTCATCTCGCTCGCGCTCAGAACGCGGTCGTACACGAGCGTTTCGCCGATCTGCCCGTGGTAAAAGTAGCTCGCGCGCCCGCCTTGTGCCGTCGCTCCGATTGCGAGCGGAAAGGCTCCGCTAACGGCGGCCTTCGGACCCGCGTCGCTCTGCAGCAGATTGCCGTTCTTGCGAAGTTGCTGGACGTGCGTCGTAACGCTGCCCGCCGCGGTCCACAGCGCCGGACCCGACGCAACGTCGACGGCGGAGAGGCGGCCGTTGGCCGTACTGCCGAGATCGTAGCGCGACGCGCCGCCCTCCGATAACTTCAGCCCGAAGTGGGGATCGGCGTCGTACCGGCCGCTGAACAGCACCGACGACGCGCCGCTCGCGGGCGTCTGATTCGAAACGACGAACACCGTCGATTGATTGAATAAGTCCGTCGAGAAATTTACGTTGCTGCCGAGCAGGTACGCCGCGCCGGCGAACGTCGCGCTTCCCAGGCCGTTGATGCCGCTGCCGGTAAACGCCGGCTGGTAGGCCGCCGTCTTTTGATAGACGGAATTTCCTTTGCCGCTCAGGTCGTCGAGAGCGTCGAGCTTGCCGGCCGTCTGCGTGACGCCGGCGGCCTGTGAGGGGTCGAACCAGGCTTGCAAATCCGGGATGTGCGCGGGCGTGAAGACCGCGTCACCGCGAATTTGCGCGCCGGCCGCTCCGCTCGAAAGCGCGAGTGCGGACGGAAAACATGCGAGGATCATCGCCGCTTTGAGTTGGCGCGAATTCATGACTGCTCCGGGCAGAAGACGTCGCAAAGCCAGCGGTCGCCGAAGTGCGAGTCCGCTTACGATTACGAAGCGTTAAGAGAAAGGGGAGTTGGTTTGCCGTGCAACGTGCGCTAAGTCACCAACACTTTTCACATCGGAAGACCGGCGACGGGAATTACCTCTCGATCAAGCTTCTCGCAAGTGTGACGTCGCTCACACGGTCGACGTTAATTGCTATTTCGGGATAACCGCAGACCGCGGCGACCGCCGTCGCGCCCAAGAGCTGCGTCGCGCGCCGCTCGACGCGCGCCATCGTCAGCCGGCGTAGCGCGTAACGCAGTAGAACGTCGGGACCGAAAATCGAGGCGAGCCGTAACGGGTTCTTCCGTGCGCTTCCTAATCTGCCGAGTAAGCGATCGATACCGCTCAGGACCCGCGGCCGCAGCGCGACGCAACCTCCGCCGCAGTACGTGCCGTCCGCGAGCCGCGCCCACGTGTGCGGCACGTTCGGAAAGCGCGCGAGGTGCGTTCGCCGTTCGACGCACGCGTACGCGAGGTCGGCGGGGCGCGTGCGAGCGAGCGTCAGAAACTCTTCGAGTGCGGCGGCGTTCAACACGGGCAGGTCCGAAGCGCAGATGAGTACGAGTTCGTCCTCGGGCGCGTCGCGCAAGCCCGAGCGCAGACTCTGCGTCATCGTCGGTCCGTCGTCGCGCAGTTCGTCCGCATCGCGCACTTCGGGCCGCGCGTGCGCGGACCGCGGGGCGACGACGACGATACGCTCGATCGACGGCGCCGAGCGCAGCGCCGCGATCGTGCGCGTTACGAGCGCCGTCCCCGCCACGGGGACGAACGCTTTATTCGGCGCGCCCGGAGCGAGGGCGGCCACGGCATCGTGCGGACCGCCGGCGAGTACGAGCGCGCGCACGGCCGGTCAGCGCCATGCGGGATCGCGATGCAGCGGCACGACGAACGAGGCCGCGACGGCGCGCGCCTCGCTCGAG
>CAXUFI010000295.1:0-3590 GCA_964250245.1 uncultured bacterium | reverse complement strand
GGCCGCTTCCAATTTTACCCTACCGTCTCGTACACCACTCCCTGGGGCGCGATCAAACGGAGAGACGTTAAAGCGCCAGAAGCAGCCGATGACTATTCGACTTACTGCTGCAGCGATCGACAAGCTTTCCGAAATTGAGCGGAGCATGCGGCGCATCGGGATTCGGGCCCGTCAAGCTTCAGCTAGCGAGATTGTTGAGGCTTTGATCGAGGGCGCCGACCCAGCTTCGCTAGCGGAACTATTCAAGAGCGGAAAGCGATGAAAAACCCAGCCGCTCCGCAAGAACCCGCGCGGCCGCGCAAGAACCGGACTATCACCGTAAGCGCCAGTAGCTATCAAGAAGCGTATCGCATCGCGAGGCGCTTGCAACGGGACGAAGATGCGACGCCTCCCTTGATCGCGACCGTACAGCGCCGCATTTCCGCAATTAAGGCGGACCAGCTCAAAGCGTTGCAATTACGCCTTTTCCCAGAACTACCCGATGATCGGCGGGCGGCGCCGAACATCGTCGTCCGCTCTTCCGTTTTTGGTGTCGTTAGGCGAGGCAAACGTGCCCGTGTGACTGACATGCCAGTCGCCGCTCCGCAAGGCCTCGAGATCGCGATCACCGGATGGCGACTTGACCAGCATGATCTCGACATTTGGCTCGAGATCATGCATGCAGCGGGCGCCGTCTAGCCGACGCGCTACGTCTTTCTTGGACGGAGCGTCGCCAGCGCGACGGGTTCTTCTTGCGGGCGGAGACGTTTTACGATTTCGCCAGCCGGTTCGACCGGTCGGAACGTGAAGGACGCGGCAATTCTCTCCACTCGTACGGCGGAACGTCGCTGCACGATCGCTCGCATGGCGAATCGTTCTTAACGCTCTTCCTCGCCCGCTTCTCGGGTGCCGGCTTCTTCTTGCTCGACGAACCCGAAGCCGCGCTCTCCGTCGCGCGGCAATTCGCGCTCCTCGTCCGCATGCACGAGTTGCCGACTCAAGATGCGCGAGCCCAATTCGTGATCGCGACGCACTCGCCGATCTTACTCGCGTTCCCCAAAGAGCAGATCGTCTCGTTCGACGGTGAGAAGCTGCGCGAAATCGGATATCGTGAAACCGACGCCTACCTGCTCACCTGCCGCTTCTTAAACGATCCCGACGGTATGCTGCAAAAGCTCTTTACGCCCGGCGACGAACCCGCGTCCGATCGTTAGACCGTCGGAGCGGCGTCGTTGCGGACGGGATTGGGCGAACGTAGGAGATCGCTCGCGCGAAGGATGTTCGTGAAGACGAGTCCGCGCTGGCGCCGCTCGTGAAAACTGAGTTCGCGCGAATTCGGCGTTAGACCCGACCACTCGTTGGCGACGTCGTTGAGCAGATCGATCAGCTTCGACGCTGCGGCATGGCCCGCCGCGGCTTGCTCGCGGGCTCGCGCCAACTCGTCACGTAACGAGCGCAACGGCGCTTCGTCGTGCAAGCCGTGGCTTTCCACGAGCGCGTCGGCATGCCGGACGGCGGCGTCCAGGTATTGCGCGACTTCGGTCAGTTTCGTCTCACCGAGGAACCTCGGAACGCGGGCGAGCGGCTTGGCCCGCATCGCCGCCGAGAGCGAGCCCGCAATCCGCGGGCCATCGGGGACGCGCCGCATTAGCGGCAGCCCCGCTGCATTGCAGCGCCGCGCGCGGGACGCGCCTCTTCGCGCCGCAGGCTGAAGATTAGGAAAGCGTTGATTGCATGACCCGGCAATGTCGACTCATCTTTCCCGGCTCGAGCCGCGCGCGTTTTTTACCGCATGGAACTCGGTGGCGGCGCTCCCGCTTAGATTCCTGCAAGCGAGCTGACTCTCTTGCTCGTAACTTGGTAACGCATAATACCGAAGCGGTGCGCGTCGGCTTCTTCTCGTCAAGAATCGCCGACTCGAAACCAGCGGCGGGACAATTCTTTCGCGAAGCTGCGCCGCCGTCTCAGTCCGGTCGGAGGATCGCGCCGTACGCTTGGTCTGAGGCTCGGATCGGGAGACTCGCGACTGCCGGACAGGGGGCGTTCACACGGATCGAAGAGACGTCATTCTCGTATTGCTGGCGGCCTGCATCGCAGCTTCGGTCGACGCCCGGCGCGAATTTCGCCGCGAGCTGCCACCCAAGGCGGGTTCCGAGCTACAGATCGCGACGGCGGCCGCGCTGCGCTAGGGGTAGCGCCGGTTAGAGCGCCTGTTGCGTCACTTCGGCTCGCAGACGTCCGAGATGCCGCGCGTCGCACTCGCGCAGGACCTCGAGACCGGTTCTCGAGCGGGCGATGAGCGCGAACGCGCCGTTCTCGACGGCGACGTCCCAGAAAGCGGCGAGCGGCCGCCCGAGCAGATCGACGAGCGCGCAGCGGACCACGGCGTCGTGCGTGACGACGAGCGCCGGGCGCTGGTCGCGCGCGAGCTCGGCCGCGAACTCCCGCCAGCGCTCGAGCACCTGCGGCAGGCTTTCGCCGCCTTCGAAGACCACGCGCTCCGGTGCCGTCCGCCAGGTGCGATACCGGTCGGCGTCGTCGCGGGCGATCTCGTCGCGGTAACGCCCTTCCCACGTACCGTGGCCGATCTCGATCAGCCGCGCGTCCGTCTCGACCGCGAGCCCGAGCAGGGCGGCGCTCGGCGCCGCGGTCGCGCGGCAGCGTCCGAGCGGCGAAGACACGACGCGCGCGGGGAGCGCTTCGCCGCGCTCACGACAGGCGGCGAAGAACGCCGCCAGGGCTGCGGCCTGCCGCTCGCCGAGCGGGGTCAACGTCGATTCCAAACGGCCTTGGTAACGGCCCGCGACGTTCCACGTCGTCTCGCCATGGCGCGCGAGCCAGATCGTCCCGTCCGGCGATTCCGGCGCGGTCACTTAGATTTCGAGCGCGCGAACGCTCTTGATGCCGGCGATCGCGCGAATCCGGGCAACGGTCGCCGCGTCGGCGCGGCGATCGGTCCCGAGGATCATCAGCGCGTCGCCGCCCGCGTCGACACGCGAGACCTGCATCGTCGAGACGTTCACGAGCGCTTCACCGAGGATCGTGCCGACTTTGCCGATCATGCCGGGCACGTCGTGGTGACGGGTCACGAGCATCGAGCCGGCCGGCGTCGCGTCGATCTCGAAGCCGTCGATGCCGACGATGCGCGGCCGGCCGAGCGCACTCGTGCCGACGATCGACGCCGGGCCGCCCGAGATGCGCAGGGCCGAAGCGAACGCGGTCGCGCGATCGTCGCCGCGCACGTCGACCCGCACGCCGAGTTCCTCCGCGATGGCGCGCGCGTTGACGATGGAGACGCGCCGGTCCGTCGTAGCCTGCAACAGACCCGAAAGAAAAGCGCTGACGACCGGCTGCGGATCGAGCGGCGCGATCTGGCCTTCCATCACGATGGTGAACGACGGCAGCGCGCGCGCCTCCGCGAGCTGCGGATAGAGCTTCCCAATCCGGTACGCGAGATCGACGAACGGCCGCAGCACGTCCGCGTCGGGACCGTCGGCGATCGGCGCGTTGACGGCCGCGGCCGCCGGTCCGCCGAGCAGGACGCTCGCGACGTCGTGCGCGAGTTCGATCGCGATCCGCTCGAGGGCTTCGGTCGTCGATCCGCCCAGGTG
>CAXUFI010000294.1:0-3591 GCA_964250245.1 uncultured bacterium | reverse complement strand
ACCCGTATTCGTGCCAGCGCTCGCTGACGCGCGCGCGGGTCGCGCCGTCCATCGCGATCTCCGGCGGCCAGGCCCGCTCGTACCCCTCGTCCGCGCGTTTGCGGGTCGCGTCGATGCCGAGCTTATGACCGAGCGAGTCGAGGTACGACCCGCTATGATCGAGATCGTCCACGGGCCCGGGCATGATGACGAGATCGCGCGACGGGTCGACGTTATTGAGCGCGAACCACGTCACGGCGCGCGTGTCGTGCACGTCGACGTCGTGATCGACGACGACGAGGCAGCGCGTGAGCATCATCGCGTGTCCCAGACCCCACAGCGCGTTCATCACTTTCTTAGCCTGCCCCGGATACGTCTTCTTCACGGCGACGATGCACAGGTTGTGAAAGCCGCCTTCGACCGGCAGATTATAATCGACGATCTCCGGCACGACCATCTGCAGCAAGGGCAGAAAGAGCCGCTCCGTCGCTTTCCCGAGCCAAGCATCTTCCATCGGCGGCCGGCCGACCACGGTCGCTCCGTAAATCGGGTGGCGCCGCCGCGTCACACACGTCACGTGAAACGTCGGATAGTAGTCGGCGAGACTGTACACGCCCGTATGATCGCCGAAGGGACCTTCGACGCGCAGATCTTCGTTATCGACGTAACCCTCGAGCACGAACTCGGCGTCGGCCGGCACTTTGAGCGGCACCGTTTTACAGGCCGTCATACGCACCGAGCGGCCGCGCAGGAAGCCGGCGAGCGCGATCTCGTCGACGATCGGCGGCAGCGGCGCCGTGGCCGCGTACGTGATCGCCGGATCGGCGCCGATGGCGACCGCGACCGGGACGCGCCGGCCCCATTTCGCCGCGTGGGCGCGGCCCTGTTTGTGTTTTTGCCAGTGCATGCCCATCGTCGTGCGGTCGTAGCGCTGCATGCGATACATGCCGACGTTTTGCAACCCGCTCTCGGGATCTTTCGTGAAGACGAGCGGCAGCGTGACGAACGGGCCGCCGTCGAGCGGCCAGGTGGTGAGGACCGGGAGCGCATGCAGATCGACGTCGTGTTCGACCACCTCGTGCACGGGAGCGCCGGTTACGGTGTGCGGCAAAGCGAAAGCCGCGGAGCCGACCGACACGGCCTTCGCGATCCGCGCGTCGAGCGTATGCGGAAACCCGAGCTTCACGGCGTTGCGAACGCGCTGCGCGACTTCGTCGAGAGACTTAGCTCCGAAGGCGAGCGCCATGCGCCGCTCGGTCCCGAACTGATTCGTCAACACCGGGAAGCGCGAGCCGGCAACGTCGGTGAAGAGGAGCGCGGGACCGCCGGCTTTGACGACGCGGTCGGTGATTTCCGCAATCTCCAGCCGCGGATCGACCCGCGCGCCGATCTCGGCGAGCTCACCGCCGCGGCGTAAGGCCGCGACGAACTGGCCGAGTGAGTCAAAAGCCATTCTTCATCCTAATTTCGGCGGCACCGCTCGGGTGCCGCTCGCCGTGCGTGAGCCTTAGACGACGGTCGCGCTCATACCGGTCCGCGCGCCCGGCTCAGGCCGGCCCGGGCGCGGCTTTGCGCAAACGCCAGGCGAGCGCGACGAGCGCGACGCCGCCCGCGATCGCGTAGAGGCCGATGAGGAACGTGAGTCCGATCAGCGCGACGACGGGAAAAATAAGGAGCCACGCTCCCACGACGACGGAGAGGATGCCGGAGATAATCAGAAAGATTTCGCCGGGCACGTTGCGCCGCAGCCGAAAGGCGGCGGCGACCTCGAGCACGCCGGTAACGATGGCCCAAACGGCGACGAGCACGCCGAGCGTCGCCGCCGTGAGGCCCGGTAAGAAGAACGTCGTGAGCCCGATGAGGATGCCGAACACGCCTTGCACGAGCACCATCCACCAGCTGCCGCTGCTGGGATGGGCAAAGCGCAGCGCCGTCACGATGTTCAGCACGCCGTCGGCCAAGACGAACGCCCCGAAGAACAGTACGAATACGCCCGCGGCCGCGATCGGGAACGCGAGGACGGCGATTCCGAAGACGATCGCGATCAGACCGCGCACGAGCGGCACCCACCAGTGGGCGGCGAGCCGGGAAATCGGCGTGGAAGCGAGCGCGGGTTGTACCACCATGACTACGTTGTCTTCCCGGTCCGGCGCCGCTTCTACCGGGCAGCGCCGGCGCCGCTTGCGGCCGCAGCCTCGGCTCGTACGCGGGACCGGAGACGGTCGTAACGCACGCAACGCACCAGTTCCTCGGCATACGGCACCGCGACGAACGCGGTAAAGGCGACGATCGTCGCGGTCAGCGCGGCCCGCGGGAGCGGCACGCGTTTACGGCGCCACGCGAAGCGCGCCGGAGCGTCGCCGCGGCCGACGAGCGCCAGGGCCTGCTCGCGGTGCGCCAGCGTCACGAGCGAGAGCGCGGTAAACGGGAGCAGTTCGAGCATCGCGTGCAGGTGCTGTTCGGAGGGAACGATGCGCCGGCGTCCGTCGGCATACGCGACGTCCCAAACCGTCATCGCCGCATGCGTAACGTAGCCCGCCGCCATCACCGCGAGCACGCCGGCGTCGATCTCCAGGAGCAGGCCCGAGATGACCGGGAGCGCCGAAAGCGCGATCCCGGCGGCATGCAGAAGCGATTCGTGGGTGCCCGACGTGCGCTCGATGTGCGACCGGCGATGGAACACGTAATCGAGGCTGCCCGCCGCCATCCACAACGGCAAGACGATGCAAAAGGCATACCGTTCTGCGGCGCGGGCCGTCGGATCGTGCTCCCCGCCGGCGGGCGCCGTCCCGTAAATTACTTCGCCGCCTTCTCGACGTCGGCGAGGTTCGCGGCGCTGAATGCTTCGCGTTTCGCATAAACGATGCCGCCGTTCGCGTCGCACACGACGACGCCGACGTCCCGCTTATCTCCGGGCGGCACGAGATCGCGCCAGCCCGTGCCGTCGAAGGTGATGAGGACGTTATCGTCCATCTGCGCTTTGTTGCCGACCGCCGCGCCTTCGACGACCTTTCGCACGTGACGGCGCGCGAAGAACGCCGTCTTATCGGCCACGACCACGACGTAGACGCCGGCGTTCTGCGCGACGCGGTCGGCGAGCAGTTTGCGGGACCACGCTTGTAGCGCGTTCTCCGACTCTTTCGTGAAGGCCAGCAAGAGCACGAGCGGCTTGCCGGCCGCGTCCGTGGGCAAAACGACGTGATTGCCGCCGAGTGCGTCGGCTTCCAGACGCGGCAGGTCGGCGGCCGAGGCCGCGGGCGGCCGCGTCGTGGACGCGAGCGCTACGGCGAGCGCGCAGGCGAGATTACGAAAGCGCGGATGGAATCTCATGAGCGAGTCTTTCGCTTACGGATTCGAGTTCGACTGCGGGCGCGCTCGCGCAGCGCGTCAAGAACGGCGCGAAGAGCACCGAGACCGCGAGCATCCCCGCGAGCAGCAGCCAAGCCTCGTTGAAGGCGACCGTGGCGGCGGCGCGCTCGACGATGGGTTTCACGAAGGCGACGTCGGCCGGATCGGCCCGGGCCAGGTTCACGCCCGCGAGCAGCTCGCGCGGGACGCCGACGAAGGCCGCCGTCGCCGAGCTGCACGACCCGGGCAGGGCCTCGATCCGGC
>CAXUFI010000293.1:0-3615 GCA_964250245.1 uncultured bacterium | reverse complement strand
AGCCGGTTTGGGCTTGGGATTGACGACGTGGATCGCTTTTCCGTGCGCGGCTTCGGCGGCGTCCATAATCGATTCCGTGAGCGTCGGATGCGGATGGATCGACAGGCCGATATCTTCGAGGGTGGCGCCCATCTCGAGTGCGATCACGCCCTCCCCGATGAGCGATTCCGCCTGCGGCGCGATGATGTGCATGCCGAGGAGCAAATCCGTTTTCGCGTCTCCGATCAATTTGATCAACCCGTCGGACTCGTTCATCGTGCGAGCCCGGCCGCTTGCGATCAAAGGGAACTTCCCGATGCGCAACTCGTGCCCCGCGGCGATCGCTTCCTCTTCGGATAATCCGACGGTCGCGACTTCGGGATCGGTGTAGACGCAGTTCGGCACGGCGATCGGATCGTAGGCCGAAGAGGCGTCGCCGCCGATCACTTCGGCTACGACCGTGCCTTCCTTCATCGCTTTGTGCGCGAGCAACGGCGCCGACGTGACGTCGCCGATCGCGAAGATACCCGGCACGCTCGTGCGGCGCTGAGCGTCGACGGCGATGAACCCCGCGTCGCTCGTGGCGAGACCGGCGGCGGCGAGATTGAGATCGTTCGTTACCGGACGGCGGCCGACTGCGACGAGCGCGACCTCGAACGCCCGCGACTCGTCTTTGCCGTTCGTATAATCGCCGTTGAGCACGGCCTGTACGCCGTCGCCCGTTTTCTCTAAGGAGACGACTTTGGTGCCCAAAGCGATCTCGATGCCCTGCTTCTTGAGAATGCGGGCCATGGTCTTCGAGATCTCGAGATCGCTGCCGGTCAGCACTTGCGGCATCATCTCGACGACGAGCACGTTGCAGCCCATCCGGGTGTAGACGGTCGCAAATTCGAGGCCGATCACGCCGCCGCCGATGACGAGCAGCGTTTTCGGAATTTTCGGCAGGCGCACCGCGTCGTCGGAGTTGATGATCGTGCTGCCGTCGCGCGGCCAAGCTTTGACGTCCATCGGCGCACTGCCGGTAGCGACGACGATCGCGTTCGCGGTGTAGTTCTCGCTCGAGCCGTCGCGCTTTTTTAGCGTAATCTCGCTCGGCGAGACGAACGACGCTTCACCATAGGCGAACGTCACGCCGCTAGCTTTAAAGAGTTGCTTGACGCCGCCGACGTTTGCCTTGACGACGGTATCCGCGAAGTCCATGACGCCTTCGCGGTCGACTTCGGGAGCGGCGACCTTGAGCCCGATCTTGCCGGCTTCACGAATCTGACGCGCTACCTCGCCGACGTGCAGCAAGGCCTTCGTCGGAATGCAGCCCCAATTCAAGCAGACGCCGCCGACCTCGTCCCGATCGACGCAAACCACGTGCTTCCCCAATTGGCCGAGCCGGATCGCGGCGTGATACCCGCCGGGCCCCGCCCCGATGACGATCGCGTCGACCTGCGTTGCTGCCAAGGTAGAAGACCTCCCGATAAGCGATGGCGCGAGCACCCGCGAAGCCACTTACGCGTCACGGCCGATTGCCCTACCCAGGCTCAACCCGCCGCTGCGAAGCGAAGTTCCGCTGCCTAGGCAAGGCGGAGGCGGGACCACCCAAATCGGCTGCGAAGTCTCTACCGATGCGCGACGGCTGGCCGGCGGCGGTCCCGGCCATCGATCGCGACAGCATCGTCCCGATCTACCAGCAGATTTACGAGGAACTCCGCGAGTCGATCCTCGCCGGGACGCTCCCCGAACGCTCGCGGCTGCCGCCCGAACGCGCGCTCGCCGAGCGGCTCGGCGTCAACCGCAGTACCGTCGTGCACGCGTATCGCGCCCTCGTGACCGACGGATTCATCGAGCAGCGCGCCGGCTCGGGTTCGCGCGTCGCGCACAACGTCGGCCACCCGCCGCGAACGGCCGACGTTCCGTGGTGGATCACGCTGCCGCCCTGGCAAGTCGGCTCCTATCCGCAAGTTCTCGGCGAGCTCGCGGCCTCGTTTCACGGCGACCGGATCTCCTTCGTTGCGGGCGTGCCGCCGCAAGAACCGTCGCCGCTGCCCGAACTCGCGCGCTGTTTCTCACGCGTCGCGGGCGATCCGTCCTACGTGTTATCCTACGGCGATTCCGAGGGTCATGCACCGTTGCGCGAAGCGATCGCCGAGCGCATGCGCGCCCGGGGTGCGCAAACCGGCGCCCGCGACGTGCTCGTCCTAACGGGCTCGACGCAAGGGATCTCGCTCGTCGCGCAATCGCTGGCGGAGCCGGGCGACGAGATCATCGTGGAGCAGCCGAGTTACCCCGGCGCCTTGCAAATCTTCCAGATCGCCGGTTTGCGGGCGATCCCCGTCGCCGTCGACGAGGACGGGATGCGCGTCGATCACGTCGAGGCGATCCTGCGCACGCGCAAACCGCGCTTCATCTACACGATGCCGGCGCTTCACAATCCGACGGGCGTCACCATGAACGCGGATCGCCGGGAGCGGCTCGTCACGCTCGCTCGGCGCGCCCGCGTACCGATCGTCGAAGACGATCCTTACGGCGCGCTCGCCGCGGGAAGCGGGCCGCCGCTCGTCGCCCGCGCCCCCGAGTACGTCGTGTACCTGAGCACCTTCTCGAAAACCATCGCGCCGTCGCTGCGTTTGGGTTGGCTGACGGCGCCGCGGACGATTTACGAGCGGCTGCTCTTACGAAAACAATCCTACGATATGGCGACGAGCCTCTACGTGCAGGCCGGGGTCTGCGACTATCTGCAACGGCATTACGACGCGCACGTCGTCCGTCTGCGCGAGGAGTTATTCGTGCGCGCCGAGATCGCCCGACTGGCGATCGCCGAACATTGGCCGCGAGCGATGCGGGCGACGGATGCGGCGGGCGGCTTCTACGTTTGGGCGACCGCACCGCGAGAGCTGCGGGCGCGGGCGATGCTCGACGCCGCCGAGCGTAACGGCGCGACGTTCCTCTTCGGCGAAGCATTCTTTGCGGCGGCCGGCGGCGACCACAATTTTCGGCTCGCCATCTCTCCCGTATCGCACCAGGAGCTCGTCGAAGGGATCGCCCGGATCGGCCGCGCCATCGCGCCGGCGGCGGCCCGCTGAGCGGGATGGAAGAACTCCTGGGATGGTTCGAGCGTCACGGGCGCGAGACGCTGCCCTGGCGCACGGATCGCGAACCTTACCGCATCGTCGTCGCGGAGTTCATGCTGCAACAGACACAGGTCGAACGGGTCGTGCCGATTTTCGAGGCCTTCGTCGGGCGCTGGAACGGCTTCGACGCCCTCGCCGCGGCCTCGCAAGCCGACGTCGTTCGCGCTTGGGCAGGACTCGGGTACAATTCGCGCGCGGTCCGGCTGCACCGGCTCGCGAAAGCGGTGCGGGAGCGGCACGGCGGCTCGTTGCCGCGCGAGGAAGCGGCGCTTCGCGACCTCCCGGGTGTGGGGCCCTACACGGCGCGAGCGATCCGCGCGTTCGCTTTCGATGCCGGCGTGGTCGCTTTCGACACCAACGTGCGGCGCATCGTCCATCGCACGCAGCTGGGGCTCGAGTGGCCGCCGCTCGCGAGCGATGCGGCGCTCGACGCGCTCGCGACGCGTCTCGTCCCCGCCGATAGCGGTTTTGCCTTCAACTCCGCGCTGATGGATTTGGGCCGGCTCATCTGCAC